>CAXTBW010000024.1:30256-51863 GCA_964242925.1 uncultured Acetobacteraceae bacterium | reverse complement strand
AGGGCCCCGGGATGCCGGACGCCAAGCTGGAGCACGTGTTCGACCGTTTCTACACGGAGCGGCCGCAGGGCGAGCGGTTCGGCCAGCACTCCGGGCTGGGCCTGTCGATCAGCAAGCAAATCGTGGAGGCTCTGAAGGGCCGCATCGCCGCGGAGAACCGGCGCGACGAGGCCGGCCGGGTGACGGGCGCGCGGCTGGTGCTGCAGTTGCCGAAAGGCTGACATGGACTAGCGGCCGGAAACCACGCCCCGTCCTCGCGAGCCGCGGCAACACCCCTTCATCGCGAGCCGCCGCAACGACCCGTGATCGCGAGCCGCCCGCTTGGCGGCGTGGCGATCCAGGACGGCTGCCCGGTGTCGCCGGTTGGATTGCTTCGGCCAAGCGGCCTCGCAATGACGGTTGGCGCCGCGAGAGCCTCAGATCAGCCGGGCCGCTCGCTCCGGCGGCACGCGGACGCCCTCGTGCTCCAGCAGCCAACGCTTGCGGTGCAGGCCGCCGCCGAAGCCGGTGAGCGCGCGGTCCGCGCCGATCACCCGGTGGCACGGCGCCACGATCGCGACCGGGTTGGCGCCGTTGGCCATGCCCACCGCACGGAACGCGGCCGGGCGGCCGAGCTGGCTGGCCAGGGCGCCGTAGCTCATCGCGCGGCCCGGCGGGATGGTGCGCAGCGCGGCCCAGACCGAACGTTGGAACGGCGTGCCCGCGGTCTCGGTCGCGACGCTGTCCAGGGCGGCGTGCTCACCGCCGAAATAGGCGTCAAGCGCGGCCAACACCAGGGTTGGCGCGGGGACGGCCGCGAGCGTGACCTCGCCGTAGTGCAGGCGCAGCAACTGGCGCATGCGGGGCTCGCAATCCTCGAAGTCGAGCGCCCGCAAGCGCCCGTCCGAATCGTGCACGAGCAGGATGCTCCCGATTGGCGACTCCATGCGGCCGAGTAGAAGGTTCATGCCGCATTATGCAGTTACGGCATCACCCGCGCCCAGCGGGATTTCCCCATCGACGCCGCGGCGCCTGCCCCAAGGTCTCGGAACTGCTGCGACAGCGACGCCAAGTGGGCGTCCCATTCCGGGCTGATCGCTTGGCCCTCGATGGCGGAATGGAAGCGCACCATCATCATGATCATGAACAGCGGCTTGATGAACGCCGCGCGGACCGGACCGGCCAGCAGCACCGCGACCAGCACCGTCGCGAGGCCGCCCCATTCCCGCATCGCGTGCGGCAGCATCAGGGTGATCACGCCGGCCGGGACCAGCAGCAAGATGAACATCCCCGCCGTCAGCACGTAGTCCAGCGCCATCGACCAGACCGCCGTCTTCAGCACGCCGCGGGCGTTCTGCGCGTAGTACGTCAGGCCCTCGCGGCTGCTGCGCCACGGGTCCTCGTCGCCGCGCGCCAGGTTGTAGGAGAAGATCACCTTGTCGAGGTAGCGCGTGGCGCCCTTGAGCACGGCGTTGACCAACCTGGAAATCCCCTCCAACCCGGGGACCGGCAGCAGGTCGGCGATCCAGTCCAGCGTGCGGTGGAAGCTCTCGACCACGCCGCGCACCAGGGCGTTCAGGCCGAACAGCAGCGTCTCCTGCGGCAGCTTGGCCAGCACCACGCGCTTGCCGTAGGCGAACATGCCCTCCTGGCCGTTGCCGATAGCCCCGGTGGTGATCAGCTCGGTCAACACGGCGACGTGGCCGCACTCGATCAGGTGCAGCGCGTAGCGCAGGATCGTGCCCCATACGAAGCTGAACACGAGCAAACAGCCGATTGCCCAGACCCAGCCGAACGCGCTGGCGATGTGCGTGCCCAGGAACGCAGCGCCGCCGAACGCGACGACCAGCCAGAGGAGGACGCAGACCGAGGCGGCAAGCAGGACGCCGAACCGGGCCACCGCGTACGGCAGGCTGCGCGACAGCAAGCCGAACGCGGTGGCGAGCGACGGATCGCGCACCGCGAGGGGATAGGCGTGCCGCACGGGTGGCGAGACGCTGGATGTCGCGGCCGGCAGGCCCCACGCCGATGGCTGCGGCGCTGCAACATTCCAGCCGCCGTTGTCGCTCATGGTCCACCCTCCGCTACGCTGCGCCACACTGCGCTCATTGCGTATCCGTGACAATATGGAGTTGCGGCCGGGCTGGCCGGGCGGCGGTGGACCGCGCTAGATGACCCAAGCCCTGCGGGATGCAAGCCATGACCACCGTCTATGATTTCAGCGTTCGCGCCCCAGACGGGCGGGAGGCGCCCCTGGCCGACTACCGAGGGCGCGTGCTGCTGATCGTCAACACCGCATCGAAATGCGGATTCACGCCGCAATATGCCGGGCTGGAGGCGCTGTGGCGGCAGCACCGGGATGCCGGGCTGGTGGTGCTGGGCTTCCCTTGCAACCAATTCGCCGGGCAGGAGCCGGGGTCGGCGGAGCAGATCGCCAGCTTCTGCGCCACGACCTACGACGTGACGTTCCCGCTGATGGCCAAGGTGGACGTGAACGGCGGGGGCGCGGACAAGCTGTTCCAGTGGCTGAAGCGCGAGAAGCCCGGCCTGCTGGGAATCGGCGCCATCAAGTGGAATTTCACCAAGTTCCTAGTCGGCCGAGACGGCGCCGTGCTGGCGCGCTTCCCGCCTTCCGCCAGCCCCGATTCGATGGTCGGCCCCGTGCAGGCTGCGCTCGCAACGCCCATTGCATAGGTCAAGACCGAATGGACATCCTGCACGGCGACGCCAGCGACCAGCCCGACGCCAAGGCGGCTCGCCTCGACCGGGCGCGCGACGAGATGAGCCAGCCGGCCCGCGCCTACGGCAAGGCGCTCGACACTCTTGCCATACTTGCAGTGCTCTACACGCTGTACTTCGCCTCCGCGATCGTCCTGCCCTTCGTGCTCGCCATCGTGCTTTACCTGCTGCTGTCGCCGGTGATGCGCCTGCTCACCCGCCGCCTGCGCCTGCCCAAGCCGCTGGCGGCGCTGCTGCTGATCCTGCTGCTGTTCGTGGTCGTGGGCGGCGTGGCGGCGGCCATCTCGGTGCCGGCCAGCGAGTGGGTCGCGCGCGCGCCGCAAGCGTTGCCCAAGATCGCCGAGAAGCTCGGCTTCCTGCGCGCGCCGTTCGAGTACGCCAGACACGGTTACGAGCAGTTGACCGGAATGATGGGCAGCGGCGGCCAAGGCGGCGCGGGCGGCGGCGGGCCGGGGATGTCCGGCATCGCGTCGTTTGGCGGATCGGTGCTCGGCGGGGTGCGGACGCTGCTCAGCGACGGCTTCACCATCCTGTTGTTGCTGTTCTTCTTCCTGTCCGCCGGCGACACGCTGCTGCGTCGCCTGGTGGAGGTGCTGCCCAGCCTGGACGACAAGCGGCGCGCGGTGGAGATCGCCGGCGAGATCGAGGAGAACATCGCCGGCTACCTGGCCACCATCACGATGATGAACATACTGGTCGGGGTGCTGAGCGGCCTGCAGGTTTGGCTGCTCGGGATGCCGAACCCGCTATTGTTCGGCACCCTGGCGTTCCTGCTGAACTATGTGCCCATCATCGGTCCGCTGACGGGCGTGGTGATCTTCGGCCTGGTCGGCCTGTTCACCTTTGACAATCCGCTGTTCGCCCTCGTCCCGGCGGGCATCTACCTCGCCGTTCATGTCATGGAGGGCGAGACGATCACGCCCATGCTGCTGGCCCGCCGCCTGACGCTGAACCCGGTGCTGGTGATCGTCTCGCTGTTCTTCTGGGATTGGATGTGGGGGGTGCCCGGCGCGCTGCTGTCGGTGCCGTTGCTTGCGGTGATGAAGATCGTGTGCGACCGGGTGCCCGGCCTGCTGGCGCTCGGCCACATGCTGGGCGCCGACAAGCCGCACAAGGCGAAAGGGTAAGTCCGTTGCGCCGCCTGCTCGCGCTGCTGCTGTTCACCGCCTCGCCGGCCTGGGCCGCCGGCGACTGCCCGGCGCTGCCGCGGCAGGATCCGATGCCGTCCGAAGCCACCCCGGTCGCGCTGGAGTGGACCGGCTGGCGGAGCCAGGTCACCGCGTTGCAGGCCCGCCTGCCCGGCCTGCAGTTGGCGAACCGCCGCCTGGTGTTCATCGGCGACTCGATCACCGCTGGCTGGGACCCGGGGCTGTTTGCGCAGTTCTACGGCCACCGCGCGCCCGTGCTGCTCGGGATCTCCGGCGACGTTACGCAGGGCGTGCTCGCCCGGCTGCCCAACGAGTGGGGCCCGATGCGCCCGCGCCTGGCGGTGCTGCTGATCGGGACCAACAACATCGCATCCGGCGCGAGGCCCGAGAACGTGGCGCTCGGCATCGCCGAGATCGTCCGCGCGATTCATGCCCGATCGTCCAACACGCGGGTGTTGATCGTTGGCATCCTGCCGCGCGGCGGCACGGCGGCGGAGCCGTTGCGCGCGGTGGCTGCCCAAACCAGCGAATTGGCGGCGCTGTGCGCGGATGGTCAGACGGTTTTCTACCTCGATATCGGCCGGTCCCTGGTGAACGCGGCCGGGCAGCTGTCGCCGGAGGTGTCGTTCGACTCGCTTCACCTGACTCCGGTCGGGTATGCGATCATGGCGATGGGGTTGGAGTCGGAGATCAAGCGGATCATGAACGAATGAGGCTGATGCTCGCGGTGCTGCTGTTGGTCGCCGGGTGCGCCGGCGACCAGGGCGGCGAGGATGGGTCCGCCCGGGTGCGGATGAACGGCGTCTACACCGCGTTCGGCGCCGGCGCCCTGCACCGCTGACATCGAACCGCCATGATGGCGGCGCGTCATCCCGGCGAGGGGGACTATCGATGCGCCACCATTGCCTCTGCCTCGCCCTGCTGGCGGGCGCCTGCGCCGGCCCGGACGATGCCGGCCACCAGGTCGGCCGCGCGCTGTACGACGCGAGCGTGAGCACCGGCCACGCGGTTGCCGTGGCGACCGACCGTACCGGGCAGGCGCTTCAGGGCGCCGGGGCGAACCTGCGCAACGCGGTCAATCCGCCGCCCCCGTTGGCGGTTGGGACGCCTGATCTGCCGCCGGCCTACGTGCCCGACGGCTACGCCGCGCAGCCGCCGGTCGATGCGACTCCGCTGCCTCCGCCGCCCGGCGTTCGCGCCGGCCCGTCGATAGGCTATTGATGCCGCCCGAACGACGAAGGACACCGCCATGCGCATGACGCTCGACCTTGCCAGCACCATTGTGGACGCCGCGCTGAAAGCCGGCCGGGAGCACGGCTTCATGCCGCTCTCGGTCGCCGTGCTGGACCCGGGCGGGCACCTGGTCGCGTTCAAGCGCGAGGACGGCTCCGGCATCCTCCGGTTCGACATCGCGTTCGGCAAGGCGTGGGGCGCGCTCGGCATGGGCTTCGGCTCGCGCGAGCTGTTCAACCGGACTGCTGCGAACCCGACGTTCATGGCGGCGCTGACCGCCGTCAGCGGCGGACGGCTGGTCCCCGTGCCGAGCGGCGTGCTGGCGCTGTCCGGCGGCGAGGTGATCGGCGCGGTGGGCATTTCCGGCGACAACTCCGACAACGACGAGAAGTGCGCGCTGGCGGGCCTGGCCGCGGCGGGGCTGGAGGCGAAAACCGGGCTTTAGCGCCCGAAGCGTTGATTGACTTCGCGCGACCCGACGCTATAACGCCGGGCTACGGCGCCGGGGCGACCTGGCGCCCGGCCGCGCGTGGCGGTCGCCACGACAGGAATCACCCAGATGTTCGCAGTCATCCGCACCGGCGGAAAACAATACCGCGTCACCCCCGACTTGGTGCTGAAGGTTGAGAAGCTGGACGCCGAGCCCGGCTCCGTCATCACCTTCACCGATGTGCTGGCGGTCGGCGGCGGTGAGGGCGGCATGACCATCGGCGCGCCGATCGTGCCGGGCGCCACCGTGACGGCGACCGTCGTGGCGCAGGACCGGCTGGCCAAGATCATCATCTTCAAGAAGCGCCGCCGGCAGAACAGCCGACGCAGAAACGGTCATCGCCAGCACGTCACCGTGCTGCGCATCGCCGAAATCCTCGCAGCGTAAGGGGTAGATCGAGATGGCACACAAGAAGGCGGGCGGCTCGTCCCGCAACGGGCGCGACACCGAAGGCCGTCGCCTCGGCGTGAAGAAGTTCGGCGGCGAGGCCGTCGTCGCCGGCAACATCATCATCCGCCAGCGCGGCACCAAGGTGAAGGCCGGCCCCGGCGTCGGCGTCGGCCGCGATCACACCCTGTTCGCGCTGGTCGACGGCCACGTGCAGTTCTCCCGCCGCGCCGAGAGCCGGGTGCATGTCTCCATTACGCCACCGCCGCCGGCAGCGATCGCGGCCGAATAACCCGACTCGTTTCGACTCGTCTAGGCGGGGGTCGGCGCGAGCCGGCCCCCGTTTTGTTTGGACCACCACCATGAAGTTCCTCGACCAAGCCAAGATCTACATCCGCTCCGGCGACGGCGGCGACGGCGTGATCGCGTTCCGGCGGGAGCGGTTCATCGAGTTCGGCGGCCCGGACGGCGGCACCGGCGGCAAGGGCGGCGACGTGGTGTTCGAGGCGGTGGCCAACCTCAACACCCTGATCGACTTCCGCTACACGCAGCATTTCCGCGCGCGCAAGGGCGGCAACGGCGCCGGGCAGGACCGCACGGGGGCCGGCTCCGACGACGTGCTGATCCGCGTCCCGATCGGCACCCAGATTATGGACGAGGACAACGAGGTGCTGCTCGCCGACCTCGATGCGCCGGGCAAGCGCGTCGTGCTCTGCCGCGGCGGCGACGGCGGGCACGGCAACGCGCACTTCAAGTCCAGCACCAACCGCGCCCCGCGTCGCGCCGACAAGGGCTGGCCCGGCGAGGAGCGCTGGATCTGGCTACGCCTGAAGCTCATCGCCGACGTGGGCCTGGTGGGTCTGCCAAACGCGGGCAAGAGCACGTTCCTGTCGGTTGTGTCCGCCGCCCGGCCCAAGATCGCCGACTACCCGTTCACCACCCTGCACCCCCAATTGGGCGTGGTCCGGCTGTCGCACTCGGAGGAGTTCGTCATCGCCGACATCCCCGGCCTGATCGCCGGCGCGCACGAGGGCGCCGGGCTGGGCACGCGGTTCCTCGGCCATGTCGAGCGATGCGCCGTGCTGCTGCATCTGGTCGACGGCGCCGCCGGCAACGTGGTGTCCGCCTGGCGCACGGTGCGCGAGGAACTGGAGGAGTACGGCGGCGGCCTGGCCGACAAGCCGGAGATCCTGGTCCTGAACAAATCGGACGCAATGACTCCGCGGGAGACGTCCGCCCGCCGCACCGCCCTGTCCCGCGCGTCCGGCCAGGACGTGGCGCTGCTGTCCGGCGTCACCGGCGCGGGCGTTCCGGCGTTGCTGCGCCGGCTGATGAACGCAAGCCACGAAGCGCGCGTGCCCGCCTGATGAACCTGGCCGAAGCCAAGCTGCTGGTCGTGAAGATCGGCAGCGCGCTGGTGGTGGACGGCGCCGCGCCGCGCACCGCCTGGCTGGACGGCGTGGCTGCCGACGTCGCCGCCGCCCGCGCGCGGGGCACGTCCGTCATCCTGGTGTCCTCCGGCGCCATCGCGCTGGCCCGGCGCACGCTCGGCCTGTTGCAACCCCGGTTGCGGCTGGAGGAGAAGCAGGCCGCCGCCGCCGTCGGCCAGATCCGCCTGGCGCAGGCCTGGGCCGGGGCGCTGTCCGGCCAAGGCATGACCGCGGCCCAATTGCTCCTGACGCTGGACGACACAGAGGATCGCCGCCGCTACCTGAACGCCCGCGCCACGCTGACCACCCTGCTGGCCATGGGCTGCGTGCCCGTGATCAATGAGAACGACAGCATCGCGACGGCCGAGATCCGCTTCGGCGACAACGACCGCCTCGCCGCGCGGGTGGCGGAGATGGTGGGCGCCGACCACTTGCTGCTGCTGTCCGACATCGATGGCCTTTACACCGCCGACCCGCGCGCCGACCCGGCCGCGCAGCATATCCCCGTCGTCCCCGTGCTGACCCCCGCCATCGAGGCGATGGGGGGCGAGCCGCCGCCGGGCTACTCCTCCGGCGGGATGCGCACCAAGCTGGTGGCCGCGCGGATCGCGACCCAGGCCGGCTGCGCCATGGCGATCGCGCTGGGCAGCGCCGCCAACCCGATCGCCGCCGTGGTGGACGGCGCGCGTTGCACCTGGTTCCTGCCGGCGCCTGAGGGCCGCTCCGCCCGCAAGCGCTGGATCGCCGGCAGCCTGCAGCCGCTCGGCGCGTTGAGCGTGGATGCCGGCGCCGCGCGGGCGCTGGAACGCGGCCGATCGTTGCTGCCCGCCGGGGTGCGCACGGTCACGGGCGTGTTCGAGCGGGGCGACCCGGTGGAGGTGCACGCGCCGGACGGCCTGGTGCTCGCGCGGGGGCTGTCGGCGTACAACGCGGACGATCTGCGGCGGATCGCCGGGCATCGGTCGGAGAAGATCGAGGCGCTGCTGGGCTGGCGTGGACGGGACGAGGCGATCCATCGGGACGACCTGGTGCTGCTGGTGGCCGCGTAGGGAGGCTGGTCTGGTTCGAAGAGCCGGGATAAGGATTCGCAACAGCCTTTGCCCTGGAGACCGCTGCATGACCCGCATACTGTTCGTCGGCCAACAACCGGAAACGGTGGATTTCTCGGATCCCAGCCTGCCGCCGGGCTTCGATGCTGCGAAGATCCACGCCGGAATCAAGGTCGGCCTCGCAAAGATCGCGGAGCGGGGATGGCACGGCGATCTTTGCCTTATTCCACCCGACGAAACGGCCGGTCTAACGATCGAGCAGCAACTGTCCAGCGCGCATTACGACTGCGTGGTGATCGGCGGTGGTCTCAGAATACCTCCGAAAGGCCTGCTTGTGTTCGAGGCCGTGATCAATGCCGTCCACCGGGCCGGGCCCGATGCGGCCATCGCGTTCAACACGCGTCCGGAGGACACTGCCGACGCAGCCGCCCGACAGTTGTCGGCTGCTTGACCGCGGACTTGGAGCCGGCCATGCAGTACTATCAGTTCGACGACCGCGCCATCACCTGGCAGTTGGTGGAGTTCATCGGCGCGCAGGTCTACGTGCTCGCGGTGGACGAGGCGCTCGGCGTCGCGGACGTGCTCATCCGGTTCGAGGCGAACACGCCCGGACGGCTGCATCGGCACGTGTGCGAGTTCAGCACCTTCGTCCTGCAGGGCGAGTTGCGGTTCCGCCGTCCGGACGGTTCGCCCAAGGAGGTTCGGCCGACCGCGAGCCACGTGCAGGTGGCGGCGAACGGGGAGCCGCATTCGGAGGGCGCCGGCGATCGGACCGCGATCGTGCTGTTCAGCTTCCGTGGCAGCGCCGACGGCATGATCGAGTATCTCGACGACGCCGGGGGCGTGGTGTTCCGCCTGGGCTTCGCGGATTTCAAGACGATGCTGGCCGAGCAGATCGCCTCGGGCGCCGCCGCGAAGCTGGCGCCTCGGGCGGCCTAGCGCCACGTTGCACGTCATGGATATCGGGATGGACCGGCATCGCCTAAGCTCCGCCGCAACGAAGCGTCCGGACCTGACATGACCGCCGATACCGACACCACGCGCGCCGCCGCCTGGCTCCACAGCGCCGGGGCCGTCGCCCGGGCCGCCTCCGCCATCCTCGCCCGCAGCGCCGATGCCGCCCGCAACGCCGCCCTGCGCGCTGCCGCGATGCAACTGCGCGAAACGGCCCCCGCCATCCTCGCCGCCAACGAGGCGGACCTCGCTGCCAGCCAGGCCACCCCCGCCTTCCGCGACCGCCTGACGCTCACGCCCGCCCGGGTGGCGGCGATGGCGGCCGGGCTGGACGAGATCGCCGCCCTGCCCGACCCGCTGGCCCGCACCCTGGCCGAGTGGACGCGCCCGAACGGCCTGCGCCTGCGCCGGATCGCCACGCCGATCGGGGTGATCGGCATGATTTACGAGAGCCGTCCCAACGTGGGCGCCGACGCCGCCGGGCTGTGCCTGAAGTCCGGCAACGCGGTCATCCTGCGCGGCGGCTCCGAGAGCATGAACAGCGCGCGGGCGATCCATGCGGCGATGGCGGCGGGGCTGGCCGCGGCCGGGCTGCCCGCCGCCGCCGTGCAGATCGCGCCCGACGCCGACCGCGCCTACGTGGCCGCCATGCTGGCCGGGTCCGGCGTGCTGGACCTCATCATCCCACGCGGCGGCAAGTCGCTGGTGGAGCGGGTGCAGCGCGAGGCGCGGGTCCCCGTGCTGGCGCATGCCGAGGGCATGAACCACCTGTTCGTGCACGCGGCGGCGGACCCGTCGATGGCCTGCGCCCTGCTGGTGAACAGCAAGCTGCGCCGCACCGGCGTGTGCGGCGCCGCCGAGACGCTGTTGGTGGACGCCGCCGCTGCAGCCGAACTGCTGCCGCAGCTGATCGGGGCCGTGACCGCATTCGGCTGCCGCATCCGCGCGGACGAACGCGCCCGCGCGATCATCCCCGCTCTGCCCGCCGCGGACCCGGTGGACTTCGACACGGAGTGGTTGGACGCCGTGCTGAACGTCGCCGTGGTGGACGGGGTGGACGGCGCGCTGGCGCACATCGCCCGGCACGGCAGCGAGCACACCGACGCCATCGTCACAGCCGACGCCGAAGCCGCGGAGCGCTTCCTGGCCGGCGTGTCGTCGGCCGTGGCGCTGTGGAATGCCTCCACCCAGTTCTGCGACGGCGGCGAGTTCGGCTTCGGCGCCGAGATCGGCATCGCCACCGGGCGGGTGCACGCGCGGGGCCCGGTCGGCGTGGAGCAGCTGACGTCGTATCGCTACGTCGTCACCGGAACGGGGCAGGTCCGGCCCTGAGCCAGCCGATGCCGGTCGACCCCGTCCCGCGTTTCGGCCATCGCCACCGGTTGCGGGTGGGCGTTCTCGGCGGGTCGTTCAACCCGGCGCACGAGGGGCATCGCGATCTGGCGACGCTGGCGATGCAGCGGCTGCGGCTGGACCAGGTTTGGCTGCTGGTGTCGCCGGGCAATCCGTTGAAGCGCACCGATGGGATGGCGCCGCTGGCGGACCGGCTCGCATCCGCGGGCACGATCGCGGACGGCCGCCGGGTGCTGGCGACCGCGATCGAGCGGCGACTCGGCACGCGCTACACCGCCGACACGCTGACCGCGCTGCGCCGGCTGTTCCCGCGGGTGCAGTTTGTCTGGCTGATGGGGGCGGACATTTTGGCGGAGCTGCCGCGCTGGCGCCGTTGGGTGGGCGTGGCGCACGCGGCGCCATTCGCCGCCGTGCCGCGACCCGGCTACAACCGTTTGGCGCTGTCCGGTCAGGCTGCGCGACGCCTCCGCCGCCACCGGCGACCGGCGCGGCAGGCGCCGGTGTTGCCCGGACAGCACGCGCCGGCCTGGACCTTCTTGCCGGCGCCGCAGAATGCCATATCCGCAACGGCCTTGCGCGCGGCATACTCCGGCGTGGCCCACCACCCCACAGGAGCAGGCCGATAACCAGAAAGCCCACGACTGCCGAGCCCGGGGCCGCCAAGCCTCCCGCCAAGCGGCGCCCGCCCAAGGCGCCGGCCGCGCTGAACGAGGCTGCCAAGGCGCCCGGCACGCCGCGCAAGAAGGCCGCCGCCGCCGGGCCGAAGCCGCGCGCGCCGCGCCGGGCGAAGTCGGAGCCGTCGCGGCTGGACCAGTTGCAAGCCGTGATCGTGACCAGCCTGGAAGACGACAAGGCCGAGAACGTCACCGTGCTGGACCTGGCGGGCCGCGCCGCGTTCACCGATCGCATGGTGATCGCCACCGGGCTGGCCGACCGCCAGATCAGCGCCATGGCGACCCATCTGCAGGAGAAGCTGCGAGAGGCGGGTGTCGGGCGCGTCCCGGTGGAAGGCGCCGGCGGCTCCGACTGGGTGCTGATCGACGCCGGCGACATCGTGGTGCACCTGTTCAAGCCCGAGGCGCGCGACCTGTACGCACTGGAGAAGATGTGGGGATCGGACCTGGACGAGGCATCTATGGACGAGGAGGCGGCGGAGCCGGCGGCGTGACGCTGTCGCTCGAACGCGTCGGCGACTACCCGCGTCCGCCCCGGCTGGAGCGCGTGGCGCAGCGCCTCCGCATCGTGCTCGGTGGGGAGACGATCGCCGACGCCACGGACGGCTACCGGGTGCTGGAGACGACGCATCCGCCGACCTACTACCTTCCGCCCGCCGCCTTCATTCCCGGCAGCCTGGTCGCCAGCGCGCGCAGCTCGTTCTGCGAGTGGAAGGGCTACGCCCGTTATTGGACCGTGCGCGGCGGCGGCAAGACGGTCGCCGATGCCGGGTGGAGCTATCCGGACCCAAGCCCGGCCTTCGCCGCGATGCGGGACCATGTCGCGGTGTACGCCGGACCGATGGATTGCTGCTTCGTGGACGACGAGCGCGTGGCGCCGCAGCCGGGCGGGTTCTACGGCGGCTGGGTCACGTCCAACCTGGTGGGGCCGTTCAAGGGTGCGCCGGGGACCGAGTTCTGGTAGGCGCCCGCCGCGGCCGCAGATCAACCTGCGGCGCAGGTTGGGTGTCGGCATAGACGCGCCCGTTCCAAATCCACCGGTCGTTTTCGCCAACCACCAGGTCGTGCATGCCGCGGTGCTGGGTGGGCGAGACCGTCACCGGGCCGCTGACCGCATCCAGCACCTTCTGCCAGCCGGTTCCGATCGGCAGGTAGACGGAGGTGGAGCAGCCGGCCGAACCGCAGGCGCGGTCCGACTGCACCTGCACGAACAAAGCCGGCCCGGAGCCGACCACGCCCAGGCGCTGGCTGCCGATCAGCAGCAGCGCGCCGCCGCCGCCATCCGCCACGTCGACGGCGGCGACCTGGCGCGCGGTTGCTTCCAACGGCGTGCCTGGCTGGGCGGCAAGCCGCACGCGCCCGGTCGTTACGGCGGGGGCTGCCGCCATCGCGAACATGGCGGCCAAGGTCAAGGCAAGGCGGGTCACTGGGCGGCTCCGTCGTCGGTTCTGCCACCTATGTGCCGAGGCGCCGCGCCGGTGCAATGTCGTTGCGACTGATTGCCGTCGGCCGGTTGCGCGCCGGGCCGGAAGCGGAGCTGTTCGCCCGCTATAACGCCCGCCTGCGCCCGGCGCTGAACGTCATCGAGGCGCCGGAGGGCAGTGGCGCGCCGGCCGAGGCGAAACGGCGGGAGGGAGCGGCGCTGCTCGCCGGCCTGCCGCCAAACGCATTCGCCATCGCGCTGGACGGTGGCGGCGTGGCGCCGGACAGCCCGGGCTTGGCCGTCCTGATGGAGCGCTGGCGGGGCATGTCCCGTCCGATGTGCTTCCTGATTGGCGGGGCGGAGGGCCTGGACGCCGCCGTGCTGGCCCGCGCCGACGCCGTGCTGTCGCTCGGGCCGTTGACCTGGCCGCATCTGCTGGTGCGTCCGCTGCTGGCCGAGCAGCTCTACCGCGCCCAGGCGATCACGGCTGGGCACCCCTACCACCGCGCCGGCCGGTCCTGATGCGATGCATGGCGCACGGCGCCGGTCGCGCACGCCCGCAAGATTGACGGGAGCGGCGCCCGGCGTCACATGCCGCGGCATGACCGATCCCTTCGTCCACCCCGCCGAGCCCACCGCCGCGGAGGCCATCGCCGCCATCGCCGAGGAGTTGGACGTGTTCGACGATTGGATGGACCGCTACCAGTACATCATCGAGCTAGGCCGCAAGCTGCCGCCGTTTCCGGACGCCTGGTCCGACGACGCGCACCGGGTGCCCGGTTGCCAGAGCAAGGTGTGGATGGAGGCGGCGATGCAGGGCCCCGTGCTGAACCTGGCCGGCGCCTCCGACGCGGCCATCGTTTCCGGCCTGGTTGCGCTGTTGCTGCGGGTCTACTCCGGCCGGCCCCCCGGCGAGATCGTCGCCACCGACCCGGTTTTCCTGCGCGATCTGGGCCTGCTGCAGGCGCTCTCGACCAACCGCGGCAACGGCATCGCGGCGATGGCGCGCGCGGTCCGGGAGGCAGCGCAGTCCCAACTGGCCGCGCCCCCAGGCTGATCAAGAAATCCGGCCAGGACGCCAGGCTGATCGGCTCACCTGGCGTCCGCGTCGGGCTGTTCACGGGCAGCTTCTTCGCGGCGGGGGCGATCACCACGGCGTTCCTGCCGGTCTGGATGACGGACCGCGGCGTCGACCCGGCGAGGGTCGGCACGGTGCTCGGGGTGGCCTCGCTGGTGCGGTTGCTGGCGGTGCCGCTCTGGGGCGCCGCGGCGGACCGGGTGGGCCGGCGGCGGCCCATGCTGCTGCTGGCCACCCTGGGCGCCGCGATCTCGGTCGCCTGCTTCCCGCTGGCGTACGGCGTGGGCGCCCTGCTGCTGCTGGTGACGCTGCAGGGTGTTTGCGCGGCCGCGCTGACGCCGCTGGCGGACACGTTGACCCTTGCGCTCGCCGCCGCGGGCAAGCTGTCCTACGCCCGGACCCGCGCCTGGGGGTCGGTCAGCTACATGGTGGCGACGGCCTCGGCCGGGTCGGTGCTGGCTTGGACCGGCTCCGCGCTGGTCCCGGCCCTGATCGCGGGCGGCTACGGCGCCGCCGCCTTGGTCGCCCCAGCGCTGCCGGAACCGGAGCGCGCCGCCGCCCCTCCCCGCCGCATAGCCGGCCTTCTGCGGCTGCCGGCGTTGCGGGTGACGGTCATGGCGAGCGCGCTGATCCAGGGCTCGCACGCCGCCTATTACGGGTTCGCCGCGATCCACTGGCGGGCCGCCGGCATCAGCGACACGGTGATCGGGCTGTTGATCGCCGAGGGCATCGTGATGGAGGTGGTGTTGTTCGTCTGGGGCGGGCGCTGGGCCGCGCGGCTCGGCCCGGCGCGGTTGACGGCGCTGGCCGCGAGCGCCTGCCTGGTGCGTTGGACTGCGCTGGCCTGCACCACCGCATTGCCCGTGCTCGCGGTCGTGCAGGTGCTGCACGCGAGCACCTTCGCCATGCAGCACCTCTCCTCCATGACCGTGCTGGGCCGCTCCATCCCGCCGAACCGCGCCGCGGGCGCCCAGGCGATCCACTCGGCGCTCGGCTTCTCCGCGCCGACCGGGCTGCTGATCTGGCTGGTCGGTCTTGGCTACGCGCGCTTCGGCGGTCTCGTGTTCCTGCCGATGGCCGCGCTGGGCGGCGCCGGATGGTTGCTGGTCGGGCCGTTGCGCGCGCTCGATCAGGCCGTGAGCGACAAGGCGCCGCCGGTCTGACCGCCCGACGTCGCGCCGGCGGAGACGCTGGCCTCCGTCTTCGCTTCCGCCTGGGTGTCCGCCGTCACCGCCTTCTGATCGGCCTGGATGGTGGCGGCGCTCGCCTTGGCCTGCTGGTCGGTGGCGAGTTTCGCCGTCGCCGCCAGCAGAGCCTTCTCCGCCGCTTTCTCCGCCGCCTGGGCCGAAGCCGACGCGCCTGACGTCGCTGAACCGATGCCGCTCATCTCGCCACCCTCATCTTGCTCGGCGTAGGCTACGAGCGACACGTCACCGCCGCGTTAAGCCGGCCCGTACAGCGCCTCAATGCCCTCCAGCAGCTCGATCTGCCGCGCGATCCGCTGCAGCGCGTCCGGCGCCCGGCCGCTAGGGCGAGGCGTCGAAAGCCGGCGACCCTCCGCCACCGCCGCCAGCGACACGCCGATCCACTCCCGCCAGCCGCGCAGCGCCTCGGGATCGATCCCGTCGGCGTGGTGCGGGTCGAGCTGCAGGGCGGACAACCGGCCCGCCATCCGCCGCAGCGCGGCGTCCACCACCATGGCCGACTGCAGGCTGCCGCGCTGGCGCCGGCGCGGCTCGTGCAGGGCTCGCGACAGCGTCGTCTCGAGATTGTTGCTGGCCACGCCCGCCGCGCGCCGGGCGCGATCGACAACGGCGTTGGCCTCCTCGCCCAACAACTGCCCAAGCTCCGCCTGCGCGAAGGCGGCATGCGCCAGGACCGCCTCCTTCAGCTCGCGTTTCAGCCGGTCCGGCTCCCAGCTCGGCCACAGCAGGATGCAGCCGGCGACCGCCAGCAGGCCGCCCGCCAGAGTGTAGGCGCCGCGCAGGCCGGCGATGACCAGCTCGCCGGTGCCGGGCCGGCTGAACTCGGTCAGCAGCACCACCAGCGGAGTCAGCAACGCGATGAACACGCCGTAATTCACCGCCCGCATGGTGAAGGCCAGCACCGCGAGCGGGAACAGCGCCGCCGCGATCGATAGCGGCGTGGTGCACACGATGGCCACGACGGCGGCGATCAGGCCGCCCAGCGTGGTCCCGCCGATCCGTTCCAGCGCGCGCTGCCAGGTGAGCGCGTAGAATGGCTGCATCGTCAGCAGCAACGTGATGGTCAGCCAGTGCTGGTAGCGCCCGGTCAGCGACAAGGTGAACGACAGCGCCGGCGCCGCCACGACCGCGACGCGCAGCGCATGCCGGAAAGCCGCCGATTGCCAGTCGAGGTTGGCGCGCGCCGGCCCCACGATGCGGTCCAGCCGCCTCCCGGACGGCAAGGCCTCGGGCAGCGAGCCGGGCGTCCAGCCCGGCGGCGCCGTCAGCGTGGCGGCGATCCGCAGGCGTTCGACGATCGCGGACGCAACCCCCGCCAGCGCCGGCACGGCCGTAGCCGCCGCGCTCATCGCGTCCAGCTGCGGCCCCATGCGCGCCAGCCGGCGGGCCGGGCTGCGCCGGCCGCCAAGCCCCGGGTCGTCCGCGGCAATTGCCTCGGCCACCACGACCAGCGCCGGGCGCAGCAAATCCAACAAGCGGCAGGCGGCTTGCCGCAGCTCCGGCGTGCGGTTCGTCTCCAGCAAGTCGGACAGCGCGATCATGGCGCCGAACAGCTGGTCGACCGTCTCGATCCGCAGCAGGGCTTGCACGGCGCGCGGGCTGGCCTGACCGCGCGTGCGCAGCGTGTCCTGCACCATCGTCCGCGCGCGCTCGATCGTGTCGCGCACCGCACGCCGATGGCCGCGGGCATGCGCCTCCCATGCCGCGACCGGCGCGTCCGAACGCACCAGGTCCGCAAGGTCGGCAACCAGGCGCGCGGTGGAGCGGAACGCGTCGGACACCGCGCGCCGCGCCGGACGGAACGGGTGGATGCGCCACAGCACCATTGTCAACAGCGCCGCCCATAGGCAGCCCGCCGAGAACAGGCCGCCCAGCAGCAGCGCCTCCGGCCACGGATGCGGCTCGTCCAGCGCCAGCACGATCACGACAGTCAGCAAGTTGCCGGCCTGCATCGCCGGCTGCCCCCACACCCGGGCGAACGCGCACAGGAAGATGCCGAGGCACGCGACCGGCACCGTAAGGGCCAGGCCGTGCCCGCGGAGCATGCCGAACCCGACGGTGATGCAGGCGCCGATGACGCTGAACGCGACCAGCACCGGCAACCGCCGACGGATCGGACCGGCGCCGTCGCACAGGCAGGTGAGCAGCGCCGCCAAAGCCGACTCGAGCATCGGCGGCCAGTGCAGCCATTGGTCCGCGGCCACGATGACGGCCACCGCCAACGCCGCGCGCACGCCCTCCGCAACGCTGATCACGCGCAGATCGAACGCGATCGGCAATCGGGCTAGGTTCGCCTCCGGAGTGGTGGCGAGCAGGCGCATCAGCCGGTGTTCCCCTTACCCGGGCCTCTTCCGCACGCGGGAGAGGCCCGGGGTGAGATCGGCAGCCGCTAAGCCGCCTTCGCCATCCCGCGCAGCACGTATTGCAGGATGCCGCCGTGACGGTAGTACTCGACCTCGTCGTCAGTATCGATCCGGCACAGCGCGGACAGCGTCTCGGTGCTGCCGTCGGCGCGATGGATTGTCACGGGGACCTGCATCCGCGGCGTGATCGTCTCGATGCCCGTGATGTCGATCACCTCGTTCCCGGTCAGGCCCAGCGACTGCCGGGTCACCCCTTCCGGCAGGGTCAGCGGCAGCACGCCCATGCCCACCAGGTTGGAGCGATGGATGCGCTCGAAGCTTTCCACCAGCACCGCCTTGATGCCCAGCAGCATCGTGCCCTTCGCCGCCCAGTCGCGCGACGAGCCCATGCCGTATTCCTTGCCGCCGAACACCACGAGCGGCACGCCGTCCTTCGCGTACGCCATCGCGACGTCGTAGATCGGCATCTCGAATCCGTCCGGGTAATGCTTGCTGAGGCCCCCTTCGACGCCCGGCAGCATCTCGTTCTTGATGCGGATGTTGGCGAAGGTGCCGCGCATCATCACCTCGTGATTGCCGCGCCGCGCGCCGTAGGAGTTGAAGTCCCGCTGGCTCACCTGGCGCTCGATCAGGTAGTCGCCCGCCGGGGACGACTTCTTGATGTTGCCCGCCGGGCTGATGTGGTCTGTGGTGATATTGTCGCCGAACAGCCCCAGGATGCGGGCGCCGACGATATCGCCCTTGGCGACCGGCTCCATCGTCATGCCGTCGAAATACGGCGGGTTCTTCACATACGTCGAGTTGTCGGTCCAGCCATAGGTGTCCTGGCCCGCTTCCACCTCGATCTTCTGCCACTCCTCGGGGCCGAGGAAGACCTCGCCATAGCGCTTAAGGAACTGCGCGCGCGTCAGGTCGGCGCGGACGATCTTGGTGATCTCGTCGTTGGTCGGCCAAACATCCTTCAGATACACCGGGTTGCCATCGTTCCCTGTCCCGAGCGATGCGGTGGCGATGTCCTCCTGCATCGTGCCGAGCAGCGAGTACGCCACCACCAGCGGCGGGCTGGCCAGGTAGTTGGCGCGCACCTGCGGATGCACCCGGCCCTCGAAGTTGCGGTTGCCCGACAGCACGGACACCGCCACGACGCCGCCCTCCTCGATCGCCGAGCCGATCTGCGCATCCAGCGGGCCCGAGTTGCCGATGCAGGTCGTGCAGCCATACCCGACGAGCGCGAAGCCCATCGCGTCCAGGTCCTCGTGCAGGCCGGACTTGTTCAAGTACTCCGTCACCACCTGGCTGCCGGGCGCCAGCGACGTCTTCACCCACGGCTTCGGCCGCAGCCCCCGAGCGCGGGCCTTGCGCGCCACCAACCCGGCCGCGACCATCACATACGGGTTGGACGTGTTGGTGCAGGAGGTGATGGCGGCGATCACCACGTCGCCATGGCCGATGTCGAAGTTCTTGCCATTGACCTCGTGGCGCTTGGCGACGTCGTTCGCCGGCACGCCCAGGCTCTTGGTCAGTTCCGTCTTGAACGCTGCGCTCGCCTCGCTCAGCAGCACGCGGTCCTGCGGGCGCTTCGGCCCGGCGATCGAGGGCTGCACCGTGCCCAGGTCCAGTTCCAGCACGTCGGTGAACACCGGGTCGGGGGTGGCGGAGGTGCGCCACATGCCCTGTGCCTTGGCGTAGGCGACGACCAGCGCGATGCGGTCCTCGTCGCGCCCGGTCAGCCGCAGGTAGTCGATGGTGGTGGCGTCGACCGGGAAGAAGCCGCAGGTGGCGCCATATTCGGGCGCCATGTTGGCGATGGTGGCGCGGGTCGCGACGGCCATCTCGTCCAGCCCGCTGCCGAAGAACTCGACGAACTTGCCGACGACGCCCTTCTTGCGCAGCATTTGCGTCACGACCAGCACCAGGTCGGTCGCGGTCACGCCCTCGTTCAGGCGGCCCGTCATGCGGAAGCCGATCACGTCCGGGATCAGCATGGCGATCGGCTGGCCCAGCATGGCCGCCTCCGCCTCGATGCCGCCGACGCCCCAGCCCAGCACGCCGATGCCGTTGACCATGGTGGTGTGGCTGTCGGTGCCGAACAGCGTGTCCGGGTAGGCGAACTCCTCGTTCTTGATCTTGGCCGTCCAGATCGTCTGCGACAGGTATTCAAGGTTCACCTGGTGGCAGATGCCGGTGCCCGGCGGCACCACGCGGAAGTTCTCGAACGCCTGGCTGCCCCAGCGCAGGAAGCGGTAGCGCTCGCCGTTGCGGGCGAACTCCATCTCCACGTTCTGGTGCAGCGCGTCCTCGGTCCCCGCTACGTCAACCATCACGGAGTGGTCGATCACCAGGTCCACCGGGATGAGCGGGTTCACCTTGTCCGGCGAGCCGCCCAACTTGATGATGCTGTCGCGCATGGCGGCCAAGTCCACCACGGCGGGGACGCCGGTGAAGTCCTGCAGCAGGATGCGGCTCGGGCGGAACGGGACCTCCTTGGGGCTGGTGGCGGTGTTCACCCACTCGGCGATGGCTTTCGCGTCGGCCACGGTGGTGGCGCCGCCGTCCTCGAAGCGCAGCACGTTCTCCAGCAGGACCTTGAGGCTCACCGGCAGCCGGTCGACGTTGCCGATCGTCTTGGCCGCTTCCGGGATGGAGAAGTAGTGGAACTCGCGTCCGCCCACATCGAGGGTCTGGCGCGTCTTGAGGGTATCCTGCCCAACACTCTTCATCGGTTGCCTTGCTCCTTGGGCCGGCGCAGGAATGCGGCGCGGTCTGACTGATATATGGCGCCCCGTTAAACCATAGGGTGCGCCACGGGTCCACCGAGGGAGGGGTGTTTGACCGCATTGGTGATCGCCACCGGCGTGGCGGCGTTCCGCGGCGAGCGGCTGGTGCTGGAAGGCGTGTCGCTGACCGTGGCGCCCGGGGGCGCGCTGCTGTTGCTGGGGCCCAACGGGTCCGGCAAGTCCACGCTGCTGCGCCTGCTCGCCGGGCTGAAGCGTCCGGATGCCGGCACGGTCGCCTGGCCGGACGTGCCCGTTCCGGTGGCCTACCTGGCGCACGCCGACGCCATCAAGCCCGGCCTGACTGCCGCGGAGAACCTCCGCTTCGCCGCCACCGGCCGGCCGGTGGCGCCGGCGCTGGCGGCGCTTGGCCTTGCGGGGTTGGCCGACCTGCCCGCCCGAATGTTGTCCGCCGGGCAGCGCCGCCGCCTGGCCCTCGCCCGCTTGCCGCTCAGTTCGGCCGCGCTCTGGTTGCTGGACGAGCCGACGCTGGGGCTGGACGTCGCATCGTTGGACCTGTTGGCCGGGCTGCTGGCCGCGCACCGGGCCGCTGGCGGCGGCGTCGTGGCGGCAACGCACCAGGACATCGCGCTGCCGGGCGCCGGGCAGCTGCGGCTCGGCTGAATGTTCTTCCGCCTGCTCACCCGCGAGCTGCTGCTATCCGCCCGCCATGGCGGCGACACGGTGGCCGCCGTGCTGTTCTTCGTGCTGGCCGGCGCGCTGTTCCCGCTGGCGATTGGCCCCGCGCCGGAGGTGCTGGCCCGGCTGGCGCCCGGCGTGGTGTGGGTCTGCGCCCTGCTGGCCGCGCTGCTGCCGCTCGACCGCCTGTTCGGCGCGGATGGCGAGGACGGTTCGCTCGACCAGCTGCTGCTGTGCGGCCTGCCCCCGAGCGCGGTGGCGCTGGCCAAGGCGCTGGCGCACTGGCTGGTCACCGGGCTGCCGCTGCTGGTGGCCGCCGTGCCGCTGGCGCTGATGCTGCGGATGGACCCGGCCGTGCTGCCCGCGCTGCTCGCCGGCCTGCTGCCGGGCACCGCGGTGCTGTCCCTGCTCGGCACGACAGCGGGCGCGATCGTGCTGGGCGCCCGGCGGGGGGGCGTGCTGCTGCCGCTGCTGCTGCTGCCTTTGGCGACCCCGGTGCTGATCTTCGGCGCCGCGGCGGCCGACGCGGCGGCGAGCGGGCTGAGCCCGCGTCCCCACCTGCTGCTGCTGTGCGCGTTGCTGGCGGCCGCGCTGCCGCTTTGCCCGCTGGCGGCGGGGGCTGCGCTGCGGGCGGCGGGGGAGTGATGGATGTGCTTGCGGCCGATGCCCAACGAGCTAGGCTGCCGCCC
>CAXTBW010000024.1:17471-30156 GCA_964242925.1 uncultured Acetobacteraceae bacterium | reverse complement strand
CGGGGGAGTGATGGATGTGCTTGCGGCCGATGCCCAACGAGCTAGGCTGCCGCCCCGCATGAGACGGTTAGTCCGACGAGCGCTTATTTCAGTGGCCTACGACAACCATTCGTCATCGCGGGCCGCCGCTTGGCGGCGCCGCGATTCAGGGCGACGGGTGCGGTGCTCGCGGCTGGATTGCTTCGTCGCAAGCGCTCCTCGCAATGACGATGTTGGCGCGTCGCTTGCGGGCTCGATCCTGCAGTGCTCGCGTTCAAGGAGAGGCGGCGTTTGTCAGTCTTAAAACCGCGCGTGTCGGAGTCGTCCGCGCAGATCGCCGCGATCCTGCTGCTTCCAGCGGTGTTCGTCCTGTTCGGCGGCTGGGAGATCTTTCGCGGCAATGCGACCGTGGCCGAGTTCACCCAGACCCACCTGCGCGTCGCGTCGCAGCTCGATCGGGTGCAAGCGCTCGCGCGGACCAACCCGCAGGCCATGGTGCAATTCCGCGGCGACGAGCAATCCTACGCAGCCCCGGTCGCCGCGCAGATGATGGCCGATGGCGCCGACGAGCTCGCCACCAACCTGGTGGTGGCGCGGGCGCGGCTGCCATTCGCATGGCTTGTCGCCGCGGCCGCATCGCTGTCCCTGTTTGGGGGGCTCGCCGGCCTGGGCATCGTCGCGTTCGCCGCCCGGCGCAGCATGCGGTCGCGCGACGCTCTCGTGCGCTCGTTCGACCAGGTGCGACGACTGGCGCCGTTTGCGCTTGGCTGCCAGGTGGCCGGGGTGGCCTTGGCGCTGGTCGGCGTCGTGGGCTTTGAATGCGGCGGGTTGTGGTTCCTGAGCACGGTGTCGACCGGCGAGGTGAAGCTCGTGGCGCTTGCCCTGGTCGCGGCGGCCTTGGCGTTGTGGGGCGCCTTCCAGTCGATCAAGCAGCTTCGCCGCGCTTTCGGGATGTTCCAATCGCGGCCGGCGGAGCTGCTCGGCATCCCGGTCGCCGAAGCGCAGGCGCCGGGCCTGTTCGCGCTGGTGCGGGAGCTGGCGCGCGATCAGGAAGCCGTGGTTCCACAGACCGTGGTGGCGGGGGCGGCCGCCGGCTTCTTCGTCACCTCCCACCCGCAGACGCTTCCGGCCGTGGGCCAGGTGGCGCGCGGGCGCACCCTGCACGTGCCGCTGCCGCATCTGGCCGTGCTCAGCCGTGCGGAGACGCGCGCGGTCCTGGCCCACGAGCTGGCGCATTTCTCCGGCGAGGACACGGCCTACAGCATCCATTTCCAGCCGGTCTATGCGGCCCTGCAGCACAGCATGGCCGCGGTTGCCGGGCGACGGCGCGGCCGCCAGCCGATCGTGGACCGGATGCTGCGCCCGGCCTCGGCGCTGGGTGAATACGTGCTCGGCCGCTTCGATCGCACGGTGAAGCATTGGAGCCGGATACGGGAGTTCGAGGCCGACAAGGGCGCGCTCGCGACGGAGCGGCCCGACGCGTTGGCGACGTCGCTGCTGCGCACGGCGGTGACCAGCGAGATCGTCGACACGCAGCTGCAGGCGATGGCCGAGCACCCGTCCCGCGCCCCCGCCAACCTGGTGGAGCAGACGTTGCAGATCGCGCAGCAGCAGGGCTTCATCGCGCCCGAACGGTATTTGGACGAGCGTCAGCCCCACCCGACCGACACCCACCCGCCCGCGGTCCAGCGGATCGAGGCCGCCGGAGTCGCGGTCGACGACGCCCTGCTCGCCCGCGCCGGCCGGCCGGTGGATGCCGGCGAGCTCGCGGCCGCCGAGGCGTTGTTCGCCGACTGGCCGGGCCTTTGCGAGGCGGTGACGGCGCAATTGCGCGACGTGGCGGTCAAGCAGGAGAAAGACTACCTGGCGCAGGTCGCGACCGCCGCGGCTTCGGTGAGCGAGGCGCCTGTCGAGCTTTATGAGCAGCGCGTGCGGATGATGGTCACGCTCGCCGTCACCGCCCTGTTCTGCCTTGCGTTGAGCGCGGGCCTCGCCTGGCTGCTGACGGACGGCGCGCCGGACCCGGGCGACGACACGAACACGGTGCTGATTTGCGGCGCCGCCGCGCTGTTGGTGGGAGGGCTGGCGGCGTGTTTCGGTCTGCTGCGTTTCGCCCGCAGCCGCGCGCCGTTCCTGGTGTTGACGGCCGAGGGGTTCAGCTCGCCCGGCTTCAGCGGCATGGTGCCGTGGGCGGCGGTGTCGCATGTGACCGTCGCGGGCGGGCGCGGAGTCACCACCATCCTGACGCTTGCGCGGGAGCAGACGCTGCCGAGCCGCACCGGACGGATCTGGCGGCTTCGCACGCGCCGGCGCCGCAATGCGATCGTGCTGTCCGGCCTGACGCCCAAAGGCATGAAGGCGCAGGCCTATCTCGACCTGCTGGTGCGCCATCGCCGCGCCGCGCTGGCCCGCGCCGAATTGGCGCGGCGGAATTTAGAGTGACCACCAGTCGGCGAACACGCCGGTGATGAACGCAAGGTTGGTCACGCCAATGGGACTGCTGAGGTTCTCGCCGCGCCAATTGTCGTTGCGGAGAGCGCTGTCGTCATTGCGGCGGCTCGCGATGACTTATGTCGGCCCTGCGCGATCCTCCGAGGTTGGACAGAGAAAAACGGAGACTGTCCGACCGGCAACTCCTCGCCCTGCCCCTGCGGCTCAGCTGCCCGTTGGGTTCGGGCCGCGCCAGGCCCGCTCGAACGGCAGCCGCCACGCGTGCGGCGCAACCAACTGGTGAATCGACTTCGGCCCCCACGATTCCTGCGAGTACAGCCGCACGGGCGGCGGCGCTTCGAGAAGTGGCATCGACACCTCCCACAACCGCTCGATCCCTTCCGCCGTCGTGAACAGCGTGTGGTCGCCGCGCATCGCGTCCAGGATCAGCCGCTCGTAAGCCTCCAGCACATCGCCGATCCGCCCGGTGTCGTGCATCGCGAATTGGAGGCTTAGCTTGTCCAGCCGCATCCCGGGGCCGGGCCGCTTGCCGTAGAACGACAGCGACATCTTGGAGGCGTCCGCCAGGTCGAACGTCAGATGGTCCGGCCCTTGCGATCCCACCCCCGAGCCGGCCGGGAACATGCTCTTCGGCGGCTCGCGGAACGCGATCGAGATGATGCGCTGCCCCTCGGCCAGCCGCTTGCCGGTGCGCAGGTAGAACGGCACCCCGGCCCAGCGCCAGTTGTCGATCAGCACCTTGAGCGCGATGAACGTCTCGGTGTCCGACTCCGGGTCCACCCCCGCCTCGGCGCGGTAGCCGGCGTATTGCCCGCGCACCACGTCCATCGGGTTCAGCGGCAGCATGCTGCGGAACACCTTGTTCTTCTCCTCGCTGATCGGCCCCGGCGCCAGCTCGGTCGGCGGCTCCATCGCCATGAAGGCGAGGATCTGGAACAGGTGCGTCACCACCATGTCGCGGAACGCCCCGGTGGCCTCGTAGAAGCCGATCCGCTTGCCCAGGCCCAGCGTCTCCGGCACGTCGATCTGCACGTGGTCGATGAAGTTGCGGTTCCAGATCGGCTCGAACAGGCCGTTGGCGAAGCGGAACGCCAGGATGTTCTGCGCCGGCTCCTTGCCCAGGAAGTGGTCGATGCGGAAAATCTGCGTCTCGTCGAACACCTCGTGCAGCCGGGCGTTCAACCCTACCGCGCTGGCCAGGTCGGTGCCGAACGGCTTCTCCATGATCACGCGGGAGCGCTCGACCAACCCGGCCTCCGCCAGCAGGCGCACCGCCGACAGCGCGGCGCTGGGCGGCACGCTCAGATAATGAATCCGCTGGGTTTCGGCGCCTCCGACATGCGTCGCCAGGCCGGCCTCCGCCGCCTCAACCGCCATGCGCAGCGCGTCCGCGCCAGCCTCGAGCGGGACATAGTCCAACGTCTCGGCGAACGCCGCCCAATCCGCCTCAACCATGGCGCGGGAGGAGAACTCGTCCAACGCCGCGCGGGTGAAGGCGCGAAACCCCGCCGCATCCATCAGCTCCAGCGACACGCCGATGATCCGGCAACCCGGGATGAACCCGTGCGCCGCCAAGTGGAACAGACCCGGCAGCAGCTTGCGCCGCGACAGGTCGCCCGTCGCGCCCACCAGGGTGACGACCTGCGGATGCTTCGGGCCAACGCCCGGCGGTACCTTTGCCACGATCACTCCAGCCCTGTTCGGCTGAAGCCTAGCGCATTATCGTTTGCTGTGTGGACGCAGGCGCGCGGAAACCGTCAGGCCGTTCCGAACGCCCCCAGCGAGTCGCGCCCGTGCAGCCGCACCACCCCGGCCAGCAGGCGAAGCGCGTCCACCCCGCCGCGGTCGCGCAGCCCGCCGGACGCCATTTCGGCCGCCAGCGCCTCCGCCTGCTCGGCGATGATCACCGCAGCCTGCCGCAACGCTTCGCGCGACAACACGAGCTGCAAATCGTCCGACAGTATATCCCAATCCGCCAGCATGGCCTGCGCTCCTTCCAGCGGCCCCTTTTGGCCTCGTTGGCGCCGCATCAGCCTGCGCGGTCGCCCCTGTGATACGCCCCAAAGGTTAACGCACCGTTCCGGCGGTCAACGCCGCGCTAATTCGTACAGCGCCACCGTCGCCGCCGCCGATACGTTCAGGCTCTCCATGCTGCCCGGCATCGCCAACCCGGCCACCTCGTCGCACGTCTCACGCACCAGGCGCCGCATGCCCGGCCCCTCCGCGCCCAACACCAGCGCCACCCGCCGCTCCGACAGCGCCGGACCCGACAGCGGCGCGCCGCCCGCATCCAGCCCGATCGTCCACAGCCCGGCCGCCTTCAGCGCCACTAGCGTTCGCGCCAGGTTCACCGCGCGGATCAGCGGCACCGCCTCCAGCGCGCCGGACGCGGCCTTCGCCAGCGCGCCCGTCTCCTCCGGCGCGTTGCGGTCCTGGGTGATGACGCAGGCCGCGCCGAACGCCGCCGCCGAGCGCAGCACCGCGCCGACGTTGCGCGGATCGCTCACCTGGTCCAGCACCAGCACTGGACCGGGCCGCTCCAGCACCGCCGCCAGCAAGGGCGTTCCCAACGGGTCCGCCAGCAGCGCGAGGCCCTGATGCACCGCGTCGCGCCCAAGCAGCAGGTCGATCCGCGCCCGGTCCGAGCGCTCCGGCGTCAACGGCCATGGCAGCGGGCGGCGCGCGAGCAGGGCCGCCTCGGCCTCCTCCGTCAGGATCAGGCGGCGCAGGCGGCGGTTCGGGTTGCCGAGCGCGGCATCGACCGCGTGCATGCCATACAGCCAGACGGCGCCGCGCGGGGTTTCGGGCGTGCGCGGGCCCGGATTGCGCGTGTCGGCGCCGCGCGTTTCGGCGCTGCGCGAGTATTGCGCGACCCGATTGTTCCCGTCGCGAGCCCCGTCCGGCCTCAAGCCGCCTGCCGGCTTAGTCACGCTCAAGGGTCGAGCGTCCCCTGCCGGGCGTGAGCTGCCCTGCGGGCGGGTCTCAGGCGCGCGGCGCTGGTCCACGTTGAACGGACGCGCGGGTTGCGCCCCGGCGCGTGGCGGCGGCTTGCCGTGGCTGGACGGGTTGGCGGGACGCTGCCCCTCGGCGGGCCGCGATCCATTGCCGGGGCGGGCTCCAGGCGGCGGCCGCGACATATCGGACGATCGTGGCGGGCCTCCTGGCCCGGCTGAACGAGAGGGGCCTCCTGGCCCGGCTGAACGAGAGGGGCCGCCTTGCCCGGCTGAACGAGAGGGGCCTCCTGGCCCGTCTGAACGAGAGGGGCCGCCCGGCCCGCTCGAACGAGACGGACCGCCAGACCCAGGCGGACGCGGCGGCCCGCCAGGCGGGCGCGGCGGACTGCCGGCGGGCCGGTGCGGGCCACCACCGGGCTTGCGAGGAGGATGCGACATCCGGGCGGTATAGCCCTCAAGCCCCAGCGCTTCTACCGTCCCCGGCAACAATCGGGGACGCGCGCGCAATGACCGACATCGTGGTGACGGACCGGCCAGGCGTGCGCGAGGTCGCCCTGGACAGCCCGGCCAAGCGCAACGCCCTCACCCGCGCCATGTACGCCGCCCTCGGCGAGGCGCTGGCTGGCGCGGCGTCGTCCGGCGCGCGCGCCATCTGGCTGCACGGCGGCGCGGAGTGCTTCACCGCCGGCAACGATCTGGGCGACTTCGCCCGCGCCATCCCCGGCCAGCCTTCCGCCGCCTGGGCGTTCCTGGAGGCGCTGATCGCGTGCGACACGCCCATTGTCGCTTCGGTCAACGGCGCCGCGGTGGGTGTCGGGACCACGATGCTGCTGCACTGCGACCTGGTCTACTGCTCTGCCGACGCCCGTTTCCAACTGCCGTTCGTGAACCTCGGCCTGTGCCCGGAGGCCGCCTCCAGCCTGCTGCTGCCCGCCCGCGCCGGCGCGTTGCGCGCCGCCGAGCTGCTGCTGCTCGGCGAGCCGTTCGACCCAAGCGCCGCCCTGGCTGCGGGCATCGTGAACGCCGTCCTGCGCACTCCTGCCGAGGCCGACGCGATGGCCCTTTCCCGCGCCGAGGCGCTCGCAGCCAAACCCCCGGAGGCGCTGCGCACCACTCGAGCGTTGCTGCGCCATGACCGTCCGGCCGTGCTCGCCGCCATGCGGGCGGAGGGCGAGGCGTTCGCTCGCCTGCTGCACGGCCCGGAGGCCGCTGCGGCGGTGACCGCCGCCATTGCGCGAACCAAGACGCAGCGTTGACAACGGCCAGCCATCCGGAATAGGTCCGCCCAGGCCGGAGGGGTGCCCGAGTGGCTAAAGGGGGCGGACTGTAAATCCGCTGCTGTAATGGCTACGTTGGTTCGAATCCAACCCCCTCCATACCCGCCACTCGAAAGCGCGCAGATCATTGCACTCGCTTCGCGCATGCGCGGAACGCGCAGGGAACGGCGGCGCGAACTTTAGTCCTGCAATCGCACCCGATTTCCATGGCGCGAATACGGAGGGCATCTCTACACCGAGCCTATGGATGAGCGTTCTCCCTTCCCCGAATGGTTGGCCGAGTTGCGCCACTTGCTTGCCGTCGACCCTCGTTCGGATGTCGAGAAGGGCGGATGGTCCGAGGCCAACGCTCGTCGCTACTACGACGAGGGCTTCAGCCCAGCAGCTGCGAGTGATGAGCTGCGATTTCGGGAGTTGGCTCGCAGCTGATCGGGCGTGCAGGCTAGCGTCGTCCCAGCTCGCCCGCTCCGCTCGGTTCGGCGCCGCATCCGCCGCAGCGTAGTCGCCGCTTCATCGGTGCTTACAAGACATCCACAGCCCTATGTGGATGAACGCGTCCGGCCGCCGCCGAGCGACGCGCCAATTGGCCAGAACCCGGTGTAGAGTTGCGGCAAGGCGACTCACCGCGCAACCTGCTCCCTGAGGAATTCCTGATCGCCCATATTCTTTGGAGAGCTAAATGGAAAAAGTCACCCTGGAAGTCTCGCTGCAAAATCAACAGCTCAAGCTGCTCGATCAGTTCCAGCTTTCCGAGAGACTGCTATCGCGAGAGGCGACGTTGAGCCTGCTGCTCGAGATAGCATTGGAAGTTGTGACGGGAACAGGTGACCGGTTTTGGGATAAGTGGCCATCTGGCCCTGGAAACGAGCCGCCCCGCAGGGTGAGGGCAAAGGGTTAAGCAGCCGGACGCCCCCGGCGACTGGTGGTGTCCGAAATGCATGACCTGCCGCAGCTTGGACAGGTCGGGCCGTACAACCCGGCGATCACGCTGAAACGCAGCTGGCGGCGGCACGCATGAACCCCGAATTCCGCCACAATCTGTCGGCGGGCTCCGTTGCTCATCGAGAACGGCGCAAGCGAAGCCCTCGACTTATCCCGCTATGCGGGTCGCTGACCCCCTCCAACCTGTCTGCCTACGGCGACTGTCGGGTCTCGAGCGGCGCGGGTGATAAGCAGACGTGCACCAGCGCGAGGGCGTAGACGTCCGACCGGAGACCCCCATTAGGGCCGAAGGCGACCGGACCCGGTTGATCCGCACTGAGCAGGGTTCACAGCTGATCGGCGGCGAGGAGGCGGTGAAAGCCGCGAGCACGGCAAGACGTGGCACCTGGACAATCTGGTTTGGGTCGTCGAGGGGCGCGAGGCGAAGGCCTTCGCTTGATGATCTAACCTTTGCGCCACATCGGAATGTCAGCTTGGATCGCACCCCGCTTCGAGCTGATTCGACCACCTCTTGTCGAATGCAGACTCAAACCCTCCACCGCACCGTAGAGCGGAGGCGGGTCAGCTATTTGGGACTCTGAAGCAGCATCAACTCTGTGCGAGCACCAGATTGCATTGGCCAAGTCGGAGCGACCGGGTCAGGCGCGAAGTTCGGCGGGCGAATGATCGTGCTCGACAGCGTGAACCCTTTCAGCGGCGGCGCTTGCGGGTTGCCTGATCGTCTTCGGCGGACAATCCCGACGCATTGACGGACGTTGTCCGGGCGAGGCTCTATGCATGCCGGAAACGCCTGTCCTGCTCCTTTCCCAGCGAGGCGATCATGCACCAGCCACGAATGGTCGGACGAAGAGCCCTGCTCGGCGGCGCGACGGCGTTGCTGGCGATTCCGGCCCATGCGGCGCCGGACCCGGTGACGATCGGGGTCAGCGGGCCCCTCACCGGCCAGTATGCCCAGTACGGCGCGGACTGGCGGCGCGGCTTCGACCTCGCGGTGGCCGAGGTGAACGGCTCCGGCGGCATTGGCGGCCGCCCCCTCGCATACCGGTTCGAGGACACCCAGTCCGACCCGCGCCAGGCGGTGGCGATCGCGCAGAAATTCGCCGCCGACCCGGGCATCGTGGCCGAACTGGGTGATTTCTCGTCGGCCGCCTCCATGGCCGCGTCGCCGATCTATCAGCGCGCAAGGCTGGTGCAGTTCGGCTTCACCAACTCCCACCCCGACTTCACCAAGGGTGGCGACTACATGTGGAGCAACGCGCCCAACCAGGCCGACGACATGCCCGTCCTTGCAGGCTACGCGAGCAAGCTCGGCCTGAAGCGCTTGGCGGTGGCCTACATCAACAGCGACTGGGGACGCACCAGCAAGGACCTGTTCGTTGCCGCTGTGGCCAAGGACGGCGCCATTGTCGCCGCGGCCGAGTCCTACCTGCCCAACGAGCAGGATTTCCGCTCGCTGCTGGTTCGGCTGCGCGATAGCAAGCCGGACGGGCTGATCCTGCTCTCCTACTACCCGGACGGCGCGCAACTGGTGCGCCAGGCGCATGACACCGGGCTGGACGCGCCCGTTGTGGCCGCGGGCTCGGTCTACTCGCCGAAGTTCCTGGAGCTGGCGGGGCCGGCGGCCAACGGCGTCTACACCAACACCAACTTCTTCCCCGGCGACCCGCGCCCCGTGGTGCAGCGCTTCGTGTCCGCCTACAAGGCGGCCTATGGCGGCGACCCCGGCTTCTACGTCGCCCGCGGCTACGACGCGATGATGCTGCTGGCCACCGTGATGCGGCAGTTCGGCGCCGGCCGCACCGAGATCCGCGACGGGCTGGCCAAGGTGAAGGACGTCCCGAGCGTCCTGTTCGGCGCCGTGCAGTTCGACCCGGAAACGCGCCGCGTGCGCCATCCCGCGAGCATCGACCTCGTCGTGCGCGATGGCGTCTTCGCGGTGTGGGACGGCAAGCCGGCAACCCGAGGCTGATGGAGATTAGGATGACGCTCACCCGACGCTTCCTGTTGGCAGCGGCCGCCGCCGTTCCGCTGCGGGCCACGGCCGCCGACCCGGTTTGGGCAGGAGTCAGCGGCCCGCTCACCGGCCCCAACGCGCAATATGGCGCGCAGTGGAAGCGCGGGTTCGACCTCGCGCTGGAGGGGATCAACGGCGCCGGGGGCGTGAACGGCCGCCCGCTCGCCTACACCTTCGAGGACAGTCAGTCCGACCCGCGGCAATCCGTGGCGGTGGCGCAGAAGTTCGTCGCCGACCCGCGCATCGTCATCGAGCTCGGCGATTTCTCCTCGCCCGCCTCCATGGCCGCCTCGCCGATCTACCAGCGCGCCAAGCTGGTGCAGTTTGGCTTCACCAACTCCCACCCGGACTTCACCAAGGGCGGGACGTGCATGTGGAGCAACTCCACCAACCAGGCGGAGGAACAGCCTAAGCTGTACGACTTCGTTGCCGCCGTCGGCCTGAAGCGCCCGGCGGTGCTGCACCTCAACACCGATTGGGGCCGCACCGCGAAGGACGCGTTCGTCAAGGCGGCGGAGGCCGGGGGCGCCAAGGTCGCCGCGGTGGAGGGCTATTTGTCCGCCGAGCAGGACTTCCGCCCGACCCTGGTGCGCGTGCGCGACAGCAATCCGGACGGGCTTGTGCTGCTGTCCTACTACGCCGACGGCGCACTGATCTGCCGCCAGGCCCGCGACGCCGGCATCAAGCTGCCCATCGTGGCCGGCACCTCAAACTACTCGGCGAAATTTCTCGAGCTGGGCGGCGGCGGCGTCGAGGGCGTGTATGTGATGACGACGTTCTTCCCCGCCGACCCGCGGCCGGAGGTGCAGGATTTCATCAAGCGCTACACCGCCAAATACGACGCCGAGCCCGACAGCTTCAGCGCCGGCGCCTACGACACGATGGTGCTGTGGTCCAAGCTGGTGGAGGGCTGGGGCCCGACGCGGGACGGCATGCAGAAGGGCCTGACCGAGATCAAGGACGTCCCGAGCATCATCTACGGCAGCATGACTTTCAACCCGGAGACCCGCCGCGTGCAAGGCGCGTCCTACAAGCGGCTGGTGGTCCGCAAGGGCAAGTTCACGCTTTGGGACGGCAAAGCGACGCCGGCATGAGGTGATGGGGTCCTGGCTCGATTATACGATCAACGGCCTGATCGTCGGCAACGTTTACGCGCTGCTGGCGGTCGGCCTGGCGCTGATCTTCGGCGTCAGCCACTTGATCAACTTCGCCCAGGGCTCGATTTACATGGTCGGCGCCTTCTTAGGCTGGACCTGCGCCGCCTATCTCCACACGCCGCTCCCCGTCACCATGCTGATCGTGGTCGCCGGCTGCGCGCTGCTGGGCGTGCTGATCGAGCGCATCGGGCTGCGGCCGCTGGCGGGCTCGGCACGGATCGCGCCGCTGCTGGCCACCATCGGCATCTCCTTCGCGCTCGACCAGACGGTGCAGCTGATCTTCTCGCCCGACCCGCGCGCGCTCGCCAACCCGCTGCCGGACTGGCGGCTGCAGGTCGGCAGCGGCACGATCGGCGCGCTCGACCTGCTGATTGCGGGCACGGGGATCGTCAGCGCCGCGGTGCTGTTCGCCTTCCTGCGCTTCTCCCGCCTGGGCTGGGCGGTGCGCGCCACCGCGCAGGACAGCGAGGCGGCGCGCCAGATGGGCGTCGACACGGACGCGGTGAACCGCACGGTGTTCGCCATCGCCGCCGGGCTGGGCGGGCTGAGCGGGCTGCTGGTCGGCATGTACTACAACCACATCGACACCGCGATGAGCTTCTCGGCTACGCTCAAGGGCATCGTGGCGCAGGTGATCGGCGGCATGGGCAACGTGCCGGGCGCCATCGGCGGCGCCATGCTGCTGGGGCTGACGGAATCCTACGGCGTCGCGCTGTTCGGATCCTCCTATCGCAACCTGTTCGCCTTCGTGCTGCTGCTGGTCATGCTGGTGCTGCGGCCCAACGGCCTGTTCGCCCCGCGCCGCAGTACGCCGCCGGAGCCGCTGACCAGCACCTTCGTGGCGCCCAGCCGGCCGTGGACCATCCCCAGGCCGGTGGTCGCAGGCACCGTGGTGGTCGCCGCCCTGCTGCCGCTGCTGCCCAATCTCGGCTACGCAACCCAGGTGCTGACCAACGCTTGGCTCTACGCCATGCTCGCCGTCAGCCTGACCTTGGTGGCGGGGACGCTCGGGCAGGTGTCGCTCGGCCATGCCGGGTTGTTGCTGATCGGCGCCTACGCGTCGGCGCTGCTGGCGCTGGACCGCGGGTGGCCGGTCTGGCTCAGCATCCCGGCGGCAGGCGTGATCACCGCCGCGCTCGGCGCCGCGCTGACCTGGCCCGCGTTCCGGCTGCGCTCGCACTACGTGTCGATCGCGACGCTCGGCATTGGCGAGATCGTCGGCCTCGTGATCCTCAACTGGGAAAGCCTCACCCGCGGCCCGATGGGCGTCACCGGCGTGCCGCCGCTCGAGGCTGGCCCTATGGACCTCAGCTCCGCCCAGGCCGCCTACTGGGTGACGCTGGCCGTGCTGGTGCTTCTAGCCCTGGGGCAGGCGCGGCTGCTGCGCACGCATCTGGGCCGCACCTTCCGCGCCATCCGCGACGACGATGTGGCCGCGCGCACCTACGGGGTGTCGCTGAACCGCTACAAAGGCCTGGCCTTCGCCGTCAGCGGGTTCGCCGCCGGCATCAGCGGCGCCATCTCGGCCCACTTGTATTCCTACATCAACAACGAGACCTGGACATCGCAGGTGTCGATCCTGGCGCTGACGATGGTGATCCTCGGCGGCATGGGCAACACGCTGGGCGCGGTGCTGGGCGCCGTGCTGCTGACCGGGCTGCCGGAGCTGTTCCGCTTCACTACCGAATACCGCATGCTGATCTACGGCCTCGTGCTGCTGTTGGTAATCCGCTTCCGGCCCCAGGGCCTGCTGGGCACCGCATGACCGGCGTGCTGCCACGGTTGTCCGTCGCCCACACCGTCATGCCAGGGCTTGACCCTGGTGGCCACGGCGTCCCAGTTTCGCCGGCGCGCCCAGAGCGCGTCCGAGAGCGCGTCCGAGAGCGCGTCCGAGAGCGCGTCCGAGAGCGC
>CAXTBW010000024.1:0-17371 GCA_964242925.1 uncultured Acetobacteraceae bacterium | reverse complement strand
AGAGCGCGTCCGAGAGCGCGTCCGAGAGCGCGTCCGAGAGCGCGTCCGAGAGCGCCGACGGGGCATAACGTCATCTGCCGCGCCCCGGGGATGCCAGGGTCAAGCCCTGGCATGACGAGCCTTCGTCACGAAGACGGCGCGTCAGCGACCGTGCCGGACAGCCGTGCCGTGTTGTTGGAGGTTCAGGGCCTCGCTCGCCGCTTCGGCGGCATCATCGCGGTGAACGACGTGAGCTTCGCGCTGCACGAGGGCGAGATGCTGTCGATAATCGGCCCGAACGGCGCGGGCAAGACGACACTTTTCAACCTGGTGAGCGGCCACGACCGGCCGGATGGCGGGCGCGTGCGCCTCGCGGGCGCGGACGTTACGGGCTGGGCGCCGGAGCGGCTCGCCGGGCACGGGCTCGCGCGCACCTTCCAACACGGGCGGGTGTTCGCCAACCTCAGCGTGCGCGACAACGTGGCCATCGGCGCCCATAGCCGCCTGCACGTGGCGCGAAGGGGGCCGTTCCTGCTCGGCGCCCTGCGCGAACTCGGCAGCGCCATGCTGCAGTTGGCCGGCGTGCGCAACGAGGAGGCGGCGCTGCAGGCGGAGATCGCCAGCATCTTGGCGCTGTTCGGCGACCGGCTGCTGCCCCGCATCGACAACCCGGCCTTCTCGCTCTCCTACGCCAACCGGCGCCGGGTGGAGATCGCCCGCGCACTGGCGCTGCACCCGCGCCTTCTGCTGCTGGACGAACCCACCGCCGGCATGAACGAGAGCGAGACCGCGGAGATGCAGGGCATCATCGGCCAGCTCAAGGCGCAGGGGCTGACCATCCTGCTGATCGAGCACAAGCTCGACCTGGTGATGCAGCTGTCCGACCGGGTGATCGCCATGGATGACGGGGTGGAGATCGCGTCCGGCGCGCCCGAACACGTCCGCCATCACCCGGCGGTGCTGGAGGCCTATCTCGGCCACCGCCATTTGGGCGGCGACGCGGCGCCCGAGGCCGCCATTCTGGCGCCGGCTCCATGACCGGGGCGCTGCTGCGCCTGCAGGGCATCGACACGTTCTACGGCCCGGTGCAGGTGCACTTCGGCCTGTCGCTCGAGGTGCGCCCCGGCCAGATCGTCTGCCTGCTGGGCGGCAACGCCAGCGGCAAGTCCACCACGATGAAGGTCATCCTCGGCCTGCTGCGCCCGCGCGCGGGAACCGTGTTCTTCGACGGCCAAGACATCACCGGCCTGCCCACGCCGCGCATCATCGGGCGCGGCATCGGCTCCGTGCCGGAAGCGCGTCGCCTGTTCGGCGCCATGACGGTGCGCGAGAACCTGCTGATGGGCGCGTTCATCCGCCGCGACCGCCAAGCCGTGCTGGCGGACTACGACCGTATGCTGACCCTGTTCCCCCGCGTCGCGCAGCGCCTCGGCAGCCGCGCCGGCTCCCTGTCCGGCGGCGAGCAGCAGATGGTGGCGATGGCCCGCGCGCTGATGGGCCGGCCGCGGCTGATCTGCATGGACGAGCCCACCATGGGCCTGTCGCCGCTGTATGTGGACCGCGTGCTGGAGCTGATCGCCGCGATCCGCAACGATGGCGTGTCCGTGTTCATGGTGGAGCAGAACGCCAGTCTCGCCTTGCAAATCGCCCAATACGGCTACGTATTGCGCACCGGACGCATCGCGCTGTCCGGTCCGGCCGCAGAACTCGCGCGCGACCCGCGCATCCGTGACGCCTACCTTGGCGGGGAGAAAACCGTTGACGCCGCCTGATAGGAAACCGCTCCGGCTGGGCTTCTTCACCCGCGTGCTCGACCGCGGCGCGCCGCCCGAGCGCTACCGCATGGGCGTCGAACAGATCGTCCACGCCGAGCGGCTCGGCTTCGACACCGCCTGGGTGGCGCAGCACCATTTCCACGAGGACGAGGGCGGCCTGCCCGCGCCCCTGGTGTTCCTGTCGCATGCCGCGGCGCGCACGCAGCGCATCCGGCTCGCCACGGGGATCATCACGCTGCCGCTGGAGATGCCGCTGCGGGTGGCCGAGGACGCCTCCGTGCTGGACATGCTGTCGGGCGGCCGGCTCGAGATCGGCGTGGGGCCCGGCGGCAATCTGTCCGCCTTCCAGGCGTTCGGCCTCGACCCGGCCGCGCGGCACAAGCTCATGAGCGGCAACCTCGAAGTGCTGCGCGCGGCCTGGCGCGGCGAGCCGCTTCCGGGCGGGGACCGCCTGTACCCGGCCGACCCGAGCCTGGCGGACCGCGTGTGGCAGGCAACCTTCACCGCCGAGGGCGGCCGCATCGCAGGCGCGGCCGGGGACGGGCTGCTGCTGTCGCGCACCCAGCCGCGCCCCGCCGATCGGCCCGACATGGGCATCGACGAGATCCAGGCGCCGATCCTGGACGCCTACTACGCCGCCCTGCCGAAAGGCTGCGCCCCCCGGGTGCTGGCCTCCCGCTCGGTGTTCGTGGCCGACAGCCGGGCGGAGGCGATGCGCTGGGCCGCCCAGGGCTTGCCGATCGCCCGCGCCCGCCGCGGCTTGTCGGGCGGCAATTTGGCGGAGTGGCTGGCGGAGGCCAACAGCCATGTCGGCACGCCGGCCGACGTTATCGAATCACTGTCCGCCGAACGCACGCTGGACCGCGCCACGGAGTTGTCGGTGCAGGTCCACTCTATCGACCCGCCGCACCAGCTGGTCCTGCGCTCGCTGCAACTGATGGCGGAGGTCGTGGCGCCGGCGCTCGGCTGGGCCGGACCGGCGATGGCGCAGCGTCAGGTCGCCTGATCAGGCCGGCTGGAATGCGGGGAGGATCCCCTGGGTCAGCAAGGCGTGGCGGGAGAAGACCTGGCCCGGAATGCGCGGCACGTCCGCAGCCGACGTCATCACGACTGTCAGTTCGAGACGTGGCAGAAGATAGACCATCTGGCCGCCGTAACCCCACGCGAAGACCATCGGCTCGCCGGTGGTTTCGCCGATCCACCAGCCCAGGCCATACAGTTGGCCGCTGACTTCGGATCGAACGGCGGGTTTCCATGCCTGCGCCAGGAAGGCTTGCGGGATGACCTCGCGGTCGGCGTGGCGGCCCATGTTGCGGCAGCACTCGCCGAACGCCAGCAGGGCGTCGGGCGCGATCGCCATGTCGTTGCCGCCGAAATAGTAGCCCTGCGGGTCGCGGGACCACTCGGGCACGGTGAACCCGAGCGGCGTGCCGAGCCAAGCCTGGGCCAGCTCGCGAAGCGTCTGGCCGCTGGTGCGCGCAAGCAGCACGCCGAGGATGTGGCTGTTGGCGGTGGAGTAGACCATCTGGCCGCCGGGCTCGTCGACGAACGGGCGGGAAAGGGCGAAACCCAGCCAGTTCCGGCTGGAGACCCAGCGGCCGTAATTGCCGCCGGAGGTGCTCTGGAGACCCGCGCGCATGCCGAGCAGATGTCGGATGGTGATCTGCGCGACACGCGGATCGGCATCCGGCGGGACGAGGCGGCCCAGGATTGGCGCGATACGGTCGTCGAGGGAGAACAGCCCACGCGCGGCGGCGATGCCGGTCAAAACGGCGACGATCGTTTTGGATGCCGATTTGATGTTCGTCGGGCGCGTCAGGCTGGCGCCGCGCCAGGTGCGCCCGGCGACGCGCACGCCGCGGTGGGAGATGATCAAAGAGCGAAGATCGGGTGTCGCATCCGCCATGGCGAGGCCGCGGGCGAGCAAGGTGGGATCAGCGTCGGCGGCCGCGGCCAGCAGGAAGGCGGCGGCCAGGACCGCCCGGCGAGTGGCGATCATCGCGCAGACGTGCTCATCTTCGGTCATCCGCAATCTAGCCCTGTTGGGTTGCCGCTGCGATGACCGCAGACGGTTCGACTGGAGAGGGTTCGCCATGATGCAGAGGACTAGGACGGCGCGGCGCAAACTGGGCGGCAGTGACCTGGCGGTCTCGCCTGTGGGGCTCGGCTGCATGTCGCTGTCGGGCGTCTACGGCGCTGCCGACGACGCCGTTTCCGAGACGCTCATTCACCATGCCATCGATCAAGGGATCAACCACCTCGACTCGTCGGACATGTATGGCTGGGGACATAACGAGACGTTGCTCGGCCGCGCGTTGAAGGGGCGGCGGGACCAGGTCGTCCTGGCTACGAAGTTCGGCCAGATCCGCCGTGAGGGCCAGCCTAATGGCGTGGACGGGCGGCCGGAATACGTGATGCAAGCCTGCGAAGCGAGTTTGGCTCGCCTCGGCGTGGACGTGATCGACCTGTATTACCAGCACCGGGTGGACCCGTCCGTTCCGGTCGAGGACACGGTCGGGGCCATGGCGCGACTGGTGGAGCAAGGCAAGGTCCGCTTCCTCGGCTTGTCCGAGGCGCATCCCGAGCGGATCCGGCGCGCCCATGCCGTGCATCCGATCGCCTGCGTGCAAACCGAATATTCGCTGCTTTACCGGACCGAGGCGGAGGAGACGCGGCGCACCACGGAGGCGCTCGGCATCAGCTTCGTCGCATACTCCCCGCTCGGCCGGGGCTTCCTGACCGGCGCCATCCAGAGCCTGGACGACATCGACGGCCGCCGGGCCGTCCACCCCCGCTTTCAGGCGGAGAACTTCGCCAGCAACCGGCGCCTGGTCGCGCTGGTGGAAGCCCTGGCGGTGAAGAAGGGCTGCACCCTGCCGCAGATCACCCTGGCGTGGCTGCTCGCGCAGGGCGATGACGTGGTCACCATCCCCGGCACCCGCAATCCGGCGCGGCTGGACGAGAATGTCGGCGCGCTCGACATCGTGCTGAGCTCGGCGGAGGTCGCGGAGTTGTCCGACGCCATCCCGCCGGGTGCGGCAGCGGGCACGCGCTACCCGGCCGGCGGCATGGCCGGCGTATTCGTCTAAGGTAGGCGCGGCCTACGCCCACTTCCAGGTGTTCACGTTCCAACCGTTGATGCGGACGTTGGCGTTCGGCACATAGCCGGACAGCCCCGCCTTGGTGCCCTCAATCGTCACGTATTCGAAAATGGGCAGGAACGGCAGGTCGTCGCGAAGCAGCGCCTGGATGGCCTTGTACTCTTCGGTCCGCTTGGCCTGGTCCAGCGTCGTCCCGCCCGCCTGCAGCAGTTCGTCCATCTTCGGGCTGGCGTATTGCATCGTGTTCGAGCCGGCGCCGCCCTGCGCCGCAATCGCCTTGCTGCTGAAGTAGTCGGGCGCCGCCGGGTCGGGGCCGGTCATGAAGTTGATCCCCACGATGACCGTCTCGAATTGCGATTTGTTGAAATACTCGCCCCACATTACCGCCGGCGGGAGGTTCTTGATCGTCATGCCGACGCCAAGGTCCTGCCAGCCCTGCTGCAGAAGCTGCTGCGCCTGCTCGCGCAGATGATTGCCCGCCGTGGTCGAGTTGCTAAACTGCAGCTTGACCCCGTTCTTCTCACGGATGCCGCCGGCGCCCGGCTTCCACCCGGCGCTGTCCAGCATCGCCTTCGCCTTCTCTGGGTCGTAGACTTGCTTCGGCAGGTCCGCGTTGAACGCCCAGGATGACGGCGGCAGGTAGGACTCGGTCGGTCGCGGAACCCCGTAGTAAAGCTCGTCGACGATGCTCTTCTTGTCGAGGCTCATGTAGAGCGCCTCGCGAACCACCTTCTCCTTGAACTGCGGCAGGCCGAGGTTGAAGTAGAAGTTCTCGATGCTCGCCGTCGGGTTGGTGACGATGACGCGGCTCGGCAGCGCCTGCGCCTCCTTGTAGTGGTCGGCGGAGATGCCCTGCAGGCTGATGTAGTCGATGTCGCCGGTGCGGAACTGGGTGTAGAGCACGGTCAGGTCCGGCACGTATTTGTAGACGACGCGCTCGACGAAGGGGCCCTCGCCGAAATACGCCTCGTTGGCCACCAGGGTGATGTGGTCGCCGGGCACGCGGTCGCCCCATTTGAACGGCCCGGTGCCGACGGGCGCGCGCAGGAACGGCGAGCCGTGCAGGTCGGACTGCCCCTCCAGCAGGTGCTTCGGCACGATCCAGGTCCACGCCAGGATGGAGGTGTAGGGCGAGAACGGCGTGTCCATCTTCCAGGTGATCTCGGTCGGCGAGACCACTGTGATGTCGCGCAGGCGCTCGTGGCCGGCGCGGCTGCCGGCCGGGAACTTCGGGTCCCGCAGCAGGTCGAGGGTGAACTTCACGTCGTCGGCGGTGAACGGCTTGCCGTCGTGCCAGGTCGCGTCGCCGCGCAGTTTGATCCGCCAGCTCAGCCCATCCGCCGACACGCCGCCATTCTCGACGGAGGGGATCTCGGCCGCCAGGCGCGGCAGGAAATTGCCCTTGGGGTCCACCGCCCAGAGCGGACTGAACAGCGACATATAGACGCCGTCGTCCACCTCGATGTGCGGGAACAGCGGCAGGAACACCGTGGGCTCCTGGGACAGCCCGATGATGACCTGGCCCGAGGGCTTAGGCTTGGCCTGGGCATGCGCTCCCGTGCCGAGCAGCGGAATGACGCCGGCGACAATCCCGAGTTGCAGGACGGACCGGCGGCGGATGATGTGCGAGGTCATAGCCTTCTCCTAAGCAGGCGCCTCGACGACGATCGGCGAACCGTCGCTGAAGCGGGAAAATCGGAATGCGTGGGGGTCGACGATCGGCGGCGCCCCCGTGGCGAGATCGGCGGCCAGCCGTCCGGCTGCGGGGCCGATGCCGAAGCCGTGGCCGGAGAACCCGGTCGCCACGATCAGGCCGGGCACCGCCTCGACCTCGCTGATCACGGGGACTGCGTCGGGCGTCACGTCGATCAGCCCGGCCCATTCCTGCACGATCTTCATGTCGCGGAACGCAGGGAAGGCGGCCTGCAGCGCGGCCGCCGCCGAGCGATTGATGCTGGCCGTGGGCGCCGGGTCGAGCATGCGCGCATCCTCGAACGGGCTTTGCTTGTCGAGCGCCCATTTCTTCGGGGTGCGCGCTTCGGTCATGAACCGGTCGTCCAGCCGGGGCCGCAGGCGGCGGTGGGTGGCGCGGATCGCAGGCGTGAACTCCCGCAGGAAGCGCAGCGTGTCGGGGACGATCGGCACGACGTTGGCCTCGCCGTTGGCGATGGTGTAGCCGCCATCGAGGCGCTTGCGGTAGGCGAACTGCCTGGTCCAGGCCGAAACCTCCGGCGCGTTGGCGATCGGCGCGGTGCGCAGCACGGAGGAGCGCACCTTCAGTTGCGGCAGGCGCAGATCCAGGCTGCCGCAGAACAGCCGTGACCACGCGCCGCCCGCAAGCACCACCGCGTCGCAGGCGATCCGGCCGCGTTCCGTCACCACGCCAGCGACACGGCCGGCCGCCATGTCGAGACCGCGGACCGCGCAATGGGTCAGGATCACCGCCCCTGCCCGGCGCGCGGCGCGGGCGATCGCCGGCCCGGCTTTCTGCGGCTCCGCCCGGCCGTCGTCGGCGGTGTACAGACCGCAGGCGTAGCGGCGGGTGGCGCCCGGCATCAGCGCGGCCAGCTCGTCGCCCTCCACCAGGCGGGAGCCCATCTGGTAAGGCTGCGCCTTATCCAGCCATTTTTCGTAGCCTTCGCGCTCGGCCGCCGTCTCGCCGACGTACAGCACGCCGCAGGGGCGGAACCCGGTCTCCGCCTCCGTAGTGCGGTTCATGTCGCCCCACATCCGCAGGGCCTCGATGATGAGCGGGATTTCCCGCTGGTCGCGCCCGGTCTTGCGGACCCAGCCCCAGTTGCGGCTGGACTGCTCGCCAACCAGTTCGCCCTTCTCGCACAACGTCACCGCCACGCCGGCGCGGGCCAAGGCGAGCGCGGTCGAGATGCCGATGATGCCGCCGCCGATCACCACCACTCCGGTCCGCCCGGGTTGCGTCTCGTCGCTCTGGAACGGGTCGACTTGCGGTCCCATGGCTGATCCTAACCTACGGTTTGCGGAATGCGCGAGGCCACCGGCGCAGTCAGCGACAGATCGTCGCGGATGCACGCCTTCCAGTGCCCGTCCTCCACCTCCCGCAGCTCCGGTACGATTTCGGCGCAGCGCGGCTGGGCGTAGCGGCAGCGGGTGTGGAACACGCAGCCGGAGGGCAACCGCACCGGGCTCGGCACGTCGCCGCGCAGCAGGATGCGGGTTTGCCGGGCGGCCGCGTCGATCGTCGGCACGGCGGAGAACAGCGCCTCGGTGTAGGGGTGGCGCGGCCCGGTGAACAGCGCCGCCGTGTCCGCCAGCTCCACGATGCGGCCCAGGTACATCACCGCGACCCGGTCGGAGATCGTGCCCACGACGGCCAGGTCATGCGCCACGAACAGCACCGTCAGCCCGAAACGCTCGCGCAGGTCCAGCAGCAGGTTCACCACCTGCGCCTGCACCGACACGTCGAGCGCGGAGACCGGCTCGTCCGCCACCAGCAGGTCCGGATGCACCATCAACGCGCGGGCGATGCCGATGCGCTGCCGCTGTCCGCCGGAGAACTCGTGCGGGTAGCGGTCAGCCGCGGCGGGGAACAGGCCCACCAACTCCAGCGCCTCCTCCACCCGCATCCGGCGCTGCTTCGCCGTCAGGGTCGGCTCGTGCACCAGCAGCGGGGTGGAGAGCACCCGCTCGACGGTCTGGCGCGGGTTGAGCGAGCCGTACGGGTCCTGGAACACCAGCTGCATCCGCCGCCGCACCGGCCGCAGCTGCCGCCGGGTCAGATGGGTGATGTCCGCCCCGGCAAAGCGAATCGTGCCGCGCGTCGGCTCCGTCAGGCGCAGCAGGGTGCGGCCGACCGTGGTCTTGCCGGAGCCGGACTCGCCGACCAGGCCCAACACCTCGCCGCGCCGGATGTCGAACGACACGCCGTCCAGCGCGCGGATGTGCTCGGACGGGCGGAATGGGTTGCGGCGCGGCAGGGGGTACCATTTGCTGAGGTCCCGCACCTGAACCAGCGCCTCGCTCACGCCGCGATGTCCCGCCAGCGGGCGCAACGCACGCGGTGCTCGGGGGCGGCGGATTCCAATACGGGGCGGGCGCGCTCGCACGGGTCGGGCCGGGCGTGGCCGCAGCGCGGCTGGAAGCGGCAGGCGGGCGGGCGATGAAGCGGGTCGGGCACGTGGCCGGGGATCGCGGTCAGCCGGCGGCGGCTGTCCAGCACGGCATCCAGACGCGGCACCGAGCGCATCAGCCCGGCGGTGTAGGGCATCATCGGCCGCGCCAGCAGGGTCGCCACAGGGGCGTTCTCCACCACCTCGCCGGCATACATCACCACCACGCGGTCGGCGATCTCCGCCACCACGCCGAGGTTGTGGGTGATGAAGATCATCGCCATCCCGGTCTCCTGCTGCAGCCGACGCAGCAGGTCCAGGATCTGCGCCTGGATGGTCACGTCCAGTGCGGTGGTGGGCTCGTCCGCGATCAGGATGCGGGGGCGGCAGGCCAGCGCGGTGGCGATCATCGCGCGCTGCCGCATCCCGCCCGAGAGTTGGTGCGGGAAGGCGTTGGCTCGCCTCGCGGGTTCGGGGATGCCTAATTGGGTCAGCAGCTCGACCGCGCGCGCCTTGGCCGCCCTGGCTGAAAGCCGCTCGTGCCGGATCAGCGACTCGGCGATCTGGTCGCCCACGGTGTGCACCGGGTTCAGCGACGTCATCGGCTCCTGGAAGATCATGCTGATCGCCCGGCCGCGCAAATCGGCCATCGCCCGCTCCGGCAGCGCGATCAGGTCGGCGTCGCCCAGCAGCGCCCGCCCCGACACGCGGCTCGACCGCTTGTCCAGCAGCTGCATCAGCGCCAGCGCCGTGACGCTCTTGCCGGAGCTGGACTCGCCGACGATCGCCAGCGTCTCCCCCGCGTCCAGTGAAAACGAAACGTCCTCGATCGCCGGCACGCCGCCGAAGCGCACGGTCAGCCCCTCCACCGCGAGCAGCGTCATGCGGCGCGGTCCCCCCGCGGGTCGAGCGCATCGCGCAGGCCGTCGCCGATGAAGTTGAAGCTGGTGACGGCGACGGTGATGATCGCGCCCGGCAGCAAAGCCAGCCAGGGGGCGCTCTCCAGATACTCCTGCGCGTTGTTCAGCATGTTGCCCCAGCTCGCGGTGGGCGGCTGGATGCCGTAGCCGAGATAGCTGATGTAGGACTCCGACAGGATTGCGCGGGCGACATTGAGCGTGGCCGCCACGATGATCGGCGCCATGATGTTGGGCAGCAGCTCGCGCAGCATGATGGCGCCGTCGCTGGCCCCGATCGCCTCGGCCGCCACGGCGAAGTCGCGTTCGCGCAGCGCGATCACCTGGCCCTGCACCACGCGCGCCACCTCCATCCAGGCGGTCAGCGCGATGATGAGGGTGATGGTGGCCAGGCTAGGGCTGATCAGCGCCGCCAGGGTCAGCAGCAGGAAGATCGAGGGGAAGCACAGCACGGCGTCCACCATCCGCATCAGCACGGTCCCGATCCAGCCGCGGTAGAACCCGGCGAGCAGCCCCACCGCCACGCCGACCGCCGTGCTGATGCCCATGGCGACGAAGCCCACGGTCAGCGAGATGCGCCCCGCCATCAGCAGCCGCACCAGCAGGTCCCGCCCCAACTGGTCGCTGCCCAACCAGTGCGGCCCGGCGAGCGGCGCCTGGAAGCGATGGCGCAGGTCGATGGTCAGCGGGCCCCAGTTGCTCGCCATCGGGCCGAACGCGCAGGCGGCGACCAGCAGCGCCACCGCGACCACCCCCGCGACCGCCAGCCGGTGCCGGCGGAAGCGCGCCCAGGCGCCGGTGGAGCGCGCCCGCGGCAGCGCCATGGCGGAGAGCACGGCGGTGTCGCTCACGTCAGGCGCACCCGCGGGTCGGCGACGACGTAGAGCAGGTCCGCGACCAGGCTGCCGAGCAGCACCAGGATGGCCGAGAACATCAGCAGGCCCATCACCACCGGGTAGTCGCGGTAGCCGAGCGAGTCGAGGAACAGGCGGCCCATGCCGGGCCAAGTGAACACCGTCTCCGTCACCAACGCGCCGCTGAGCAGCGTTGGCACCTGCAGCCCGGCGACGGTGATCATCGGCAGCAACGCATTGCGCAGGCTGTGGTGGATCAGCACCTGCGCCCGGCGCAGGCCCTTGGCGCGAGCGGTGCGCACGTAGTCCTGGTTGATCACCTCGAGCATCGAGGCGCGCATGTAGCGGCTCCAAGTCGCCACGGTGACCAGGGCGAGCACGACGCAGGGCTCGATAAGGTGGCGCGCGTAGTCCAGGAACGATCCGTTGCCCACGGTGGCGATGTTGCCCGCCGGCAGCCACGCGAGGCGGACGGAGAAGACGTAGATAACCACCAACCCGAACCAGAAGGTCGGGATCGACAGCCCGATCATGGCGCCGACCGTCGCCGCGTAGTCCGCCAGCGAGTAGCGCCGGATCGCCCCGAGCACGCCCACCCAGGTGCCCAGGATGATGGCGAGCAGGGTGGCGCTGCCCATCAGCTCCAGCGTGGCGCCGAGGTGGGAGGCGATCACCGCCAGCACCGGCTGGCTGTCGCGGTACGACCGCCCCCAATCGCCGACCAGAAGATGCCGCAGCCATTGCAGGTATTGGATCGGCAGCGGCTGATCCAGCCCCATCTGGTGCGCGATCAGCTGCATGGCTTCCTGCGACATGCCCGGCGTGAGCGCGAACTGCGCCAGCGGCCCGCCCGGCGCCAGGTGCAGCAGGGCGAAGCCGATCATCGAGACCAGCAGCAGCAGGACCAAGCCTTGACCCAGCCTGCGTAGGAGGAAACCGGTCACGGCCCGACTCCGTGTTGTGGGCGCGATCCGGCCTGATCCAAGAAGCGTGCCGCTGCTAGAACGACGCCTCCAGACGGCAGTTGATCAGCATCTCGGCGACGTTGGCCGTGCCGGGGAGCAGCAGCGCCATCGCGACCAGCGCCGCGACATCCGCCGGGCTGGACATGCTGTCGCGGGGCGTCGCGGTGACGTGGGCCGTCATGTCCGTCGCGACGAAGCCGGGGCAGATCGCGGTGGCGCGCACGCCATGGTCCCAGCCTTCGCGGCGCACGGCATGGGTCAGCGCCACCAGGGCGAACTTGCTCATCGCGTAGCCGACATTGGCGTTGGCGACGCGCTTGCCCGACAGCGACGACACGTTCACCACCCGGCCGTCGCCGCCCTGCTTCAACGCCGGCAGCAGCAGCCGGATCAGCCGCATGGGCGCCTTGACGTTGACCAGCCACATCGCGTCGAGCGGGCCCTCGTCGGCGTCCGCGAGCGTGGCGCCCGGCAGCGACACGCCGGCGGCGTTCACCAGCCCGTGCACCGAGCCGAACCGGGCGAGCGTCGCGTCCCGCCACGCTTCGGCGCTGTCCAGCCGTTCCGCGTCGTAGCGGTTCACCATCAGCCGCTCGGAGGGCGCCAGCGTGGAGGTCCGCACGCCGGCGGACACGCGGAACCCGTCCGCGAGCAGCCGTTCGACCACGGCGCGCCCGATGCCGCGGGCTGCGCCGGACACCATGACGACGCGATCGGCGGGGTTCAACATGCGGCGAGCTTTCCCAGGATCTGGAGCGAACTATGGCCGCCGTGGAAGTCCGCGCCAAGAGCGCGACACGTCTTTGCTATGCTTCCCGGGCATTCAGTTCGAGCCGCGCTTGCCGCATCTCAGGCGCCGCCAGCTTCACAGCTTCGACAAGGCTTTGGATCGTCCTACGGCAGCGCCGATCATCGTTGCACGCCGATTGGTCAAGCTGCGGCCCACGGTGCGGCGGCGAGCCGCGTCGCCAGGAACTCCACGACCGCCGTCACGCGCCGCGGTCGCAACCCACCCGGCGGCGTGACCAGGTTCAGGGCTGCGTCCGCCATGGACCAGCCCGGCATCGTCTGCTCCAGCCGCCCTTCGGCAAGGTCCTGCCATACAATGAACTCCGGCTGAACCGCCAGGCCTACCCCGGCCAACACCGAGGGCGCGATCGCGTCGGCATTGTTGATGCGTATAGGCCCTGTGGGCGTGACCGTCACGGTGTCGCCCGCGGCGTTCTCGAAGCGCCAGCGGTCCGGCGTCGGGAGGTAGGCGTAGGACAAGCAGCGATGCGCCTCGAGGTCGCGCGGATGGACCGGGCGCCCCAGCGCGGCGAAGTAGCTGGGCGATCCCACCAGGATGCGCCGGACGGAGCAGATGCGGCGGACTCGCAACGACGAGTCCTCCATGATGGCGATGCGGATGGCGAGGTCGAACCCGTCGCCCACCAAGTCGACTTGGGCATCGCTGAGGTGCAGATCGATGGAAACCTGCGGAAGGCTGGCGAGCAGCGCCGGCAGCAGCGGCGCGATGTGCGCGACGCCGAAGGACATCGGGGCGGCGATCCGCACCAGGCCCCGCGGCTCGGCGGAACGCGACAGGACCTCCGCCTCCATCACCTCCGCCTCGGCCAGCATCCGCGCCGCGCTGGCGGACGCGGCGCGTCCCGTTTCTGTCAGCAGCAACTGATGCGAGGAGCGGTGCAGCAACCGGGCGCCGAGCCGCTCCTCCAAACGGCTGACCGCCTTGGACACCGTCGCCTTGGACAGGCCGAGTTCGCTGGCCGCGCGGGAGAACGACCCCGTTTCCACTACGGTGGCGAACACGGCCCAGGCCTCGAGGTCGGGCAAACGCGGCATGGCGGTTTCCGAAACTATGGCTTTCCATGGTTTCTATACCAACGGGGCGGCGCCGCGCGCATCTAGCTCAGCAACGAGGCGGCGCCATCATGGCATCCCGGTCTCGGCGGAGTTGATCATGATAGAACTGCGTCCCTTCACCGGGCTGGGTGGCGGCAACCACGGCTGGCTCGACACCAAGCACCATTTCTCGTTCGGCGACTACCAGGACCCGGCGCGGGCCAACTGGGGCAACATGCGCGTCTGGAACGACGACGTGATCGCACCGGCCACCGGCTTCCCGGCCCACCCGCACCGCGACATGGAGATCATCACCTACGTCCGCGAAGGGGCGATCACCCACGAGGACAGCCTCGGCAACAAGGGCCGCACCGAGGCCGGCGACGTGCAGGTCATGAGCGCCGGCACGGGCATCCGGCATTCGGAATACAACCACGAGAAGGGCGTGACCAAGATCTTCCAGATCTGGATCATCCCGGAACAGCGGGGCAAGGCGCCGGCCTGGGGGGCGCGGCCATTCCCGAAGGGCGACCGGGCCGGCCGCTTCGTCACCTTGGCCAGCGGCTGGGCGGAAGATGGCGACGCATTGCCGATCCGCGCCGACGCGCGCCTGGTGGCCGCAACGCTGCGCGCCGGTGAGAGCGCCGACTACGTTCCGCGGCCGGGCCGCTCGTTGTACCTGGTGCCCGCATCGGGCCGCGTCGAGGTCAACGGCCAGGTCGTCGGCGAGCGCGACGGCGTGGCCATCCGCGACGAGGCCACCCTGCATGTGACGGCCCTCGTGGATGCCGAGGTGCTGATGGTCGACGCCGCGTAAGCCCTGGCGATTATCTGCCGCAACTGTCCGGCGCTTCGGCGCCCTTTTCTGAAGGAACGACCCTGAACATGGCCAAGATCCTGGTGCTTTACTACTCGTCATACGGCCACGTCGAGACGATGGCGGAGGCTGTCGCCGCTGGCGCGCGGGAGGCCGGCGCCACGGTGGACATCCGTCGCGTGCCGGAATTGGTGTCGGACGCGGTGGCCGCTTCGAGCCACTACAAGCTCGACCAGCCGGCGCCTGTCGCCACCGTGGAGGAGTTGCCCGGTTACGACGCGATCATCGTCGGCAGCGGGACGCGCTACGGGCGGATGACGTCGCAGATGGCGAACTTCTGGGACCAGACCGGCGGGCTGTGGTTCCAGGGCAAGCTGGTGGGCAAGGTGGGCGCCGCTTTCACCTCCACCGCCTCGCAGCATGGCGGGCAGGAAACCACGCTGCTCAACATACTCGCGAACCTGATGCATCACGGCATGGTCACGGTCGGGTTGCCGTATTCGTTCCAGGGACAGTTGAGGCTGGACGAGGTGACCGGCGGCTCCCCCTATGGCGCCACCACCATAGCCGCCGGCGACGGCTCGCGCCAACCGACGGAGAACGAGTTGGCCGGCGCTGGCTTCCTGGGCCGGCACGTTGCCCAAATCGCGGCCAAGCTGGCGGCCTGACGCAACCAACCGTCATGCCCGGGCGGGCAACCTCAAGGTTCCGAGGGCAAGCCGGTGGAATGGCTGCGGAGGCTGACCGGGGCGTCCTCGCCGTTGCGCAGCAAACCAGGGCAATCCCGTGCCGGACAGCAGTGAATCAAGTTCGGCCATGACGCCTCCAGCGCGGCGCGGTATTCGTTCGGCCCATCGGCGGCGCGGCCGGTGAACGTAGCCGGCCGGCTCCATCCGCGTCACGATGCGGGCGCCCGAGCCCTGGCGACCGCCCGGGGCGCAGACCCGCCGCGCGAGGTGTCGCCACGTTCGTGTTCCGTCCACGTCGTTACGGCGCCGCCGGGCCGAGCAGGTCATCCGCATGCTGGCCCAGCGTGGGCGTTCTCAGCTGCGGCTGCCCCGGCTCGGCGGCGAAACGGATCGGCGTGCCGATATGCCGCTGCCCGTCCCCGTCCGTGATCACCATGCCGCGCGCCGCCAATTGCGGGTCGTCCAGCGCTTCCGGAAAGCTCTGCACCGGACCGTAGCAGACGTCGAGGCCGGCCAGGCGGTCGAGCCAATGCGTCAGGTCCTGGCTTCGGAACAGCGTCTCCAAATAAGCGATCACCGGCGCCTGGTGCGGGCCCGGGCCGCGCAGGCAGGGCTCGACCAAATCCTCCCGGCCCAGCGGGTGCAGCAGGGCGCGGATGAACTTCTCCTCCTGCCCGGCGAGCACGATGTGCCGGTCATCGGCGGTGCGGTAGATGCGATAGAACGCGCTCCCGCCGGTGGTGCGCTCATGCTTGGCGACCTGCTGGCGACCCTCGCCCAGCGCTGGCCCCAGCACGTTCACCGCGGCCGAGACCATTGCGTCGTGCATCGAGATGTCGACGTAGTCGCCCTGCCCCGTCTGCGCCCGGCGCAGCAGCGCCATCAGCACGCCGGACAGCCCCTGCAACCCCGCCAGGATGTCGGCGGCGGGAATGCCGGGCATCGCCGGCGCGTCGTCGTTGCCCAGCGTGACGCTCAGCACGCCCGCGATCGCCTCCACGGCAAGGTCGTGCGCCGGGCGCGCGACATAGGGCCCGGTCTGTCCGAATGCGCTGATGGAACAGTACACGATGCGTGGATTGCGCGCGCGGACCTGGTCGGGGCCGACGCCGAGCCGGGCCGCGACCCTTGGGCGAAAGCTTTCCACGAAAACGTCCGCCGTCTCGCACAGGCGCAACAAGGCGGCGCGTCCGGCCTCGGTCTTGAGGTCGATCACCACGCTCCGCTTGCCGCGATTGACGTTGCGGAAGAACACGCTGCTGTCGCCGATCTTGGGGCCGATGGCGCGGCCATGGTCTCCGCCGGGCGCCTCGACCTTGATCACCTCGGCGCCGTGGTCCGCCATGATCGTCGTCATGTACGGCCCCGGCAGGAAGCTGGACAGATCGACGACGCGGATTCCTTCGAGTTTGCTCACAGCGGCTTCGACGCCGGGTTGCGCTGCATCTCGTTCGACCTCGGTTCAGCGTGATGCATGTCCGGACAGCTTTGCGATGCGTTCGACGCCAGTCAAGCAATCCGCGCATCATCCGGCGCACCGTGGCGAGGCGGGGCCGAAGGTTCGGGCGCGGTGGAAGTTGCCGGCTCCAGACGAATGTGACCCGGTTCCCGACGCCACGACCTTACGCTCCACAAGCCGCACCCATGGCCCAGGACCACGGCGCTGGAGCCGAGGCTCGCGCACCATCGCCTCCACCACCGTCCATTCTGGCGCGTTCCGCAGCTCCCGTTGCGTGAGATCCAGATCAGAGCAAGTTGCCGCCGACCGATGCGAACCAACCATCTGGTCGAGGTTTGGAAACCGGCTTACCTTGGCATGGCGTTCTGCACGCGCTGTCCGCCACCGCGTGCACGTTCGGTGAACGTGCGGACTCGCAGGAGAGACGAACATGGGCGAATGGTCAGGCAAGCGCGTCGTGGTGATGGGCGGCAGCCGCGGCATCGGCCGGGCGATCGCGCTTGGGTTCGCGGCCGGGGGCGCCGCCGTCGCGATCTGCGCCCGCGGGGCCGAAGCGCTGCACCGCACACGCGGCGAGCTGGGCGACGGCGCCTACGCCGCGCAGTTGGACTTGGCCGACCCCGACGCCATCGCCCGCTTCGTGCCGGACGCCGCCGCCGCGCTTGGCGGGATCGACGTGCTGGTCAACAATGCGTCCGGCTTCGGAAGCGCCGACGACGAGGCCGGCTGGGCCATCTCGGTTGCGGTGGACCTGATGGCCGTGGTGCGCGCCAGCCAGGCGGCGGCGCCGTTCCTCACCGCCCGACCCGGCGGCAGCATCGTCAACATCGCCTCCATCTCCGCCTTCCGCGCCACCAAGCGCAACCCGCCCTACGGCGCCATCAA
>CAXTBW010000023.1:0-52062 GCA_964242925.1 uncultured Acetobacteraceae bacterium | reverse complement strand
TGCTGACCACGATCGGCGACGAGTACATCTATGACGTGCTGGTGTTCAACGGGCTGACGCAAATGGCGGAGGACCTGACCATCAAGCCGGACCTGGCGTCGTCGTGGGAGTTCAGCGGCGACCTCAAGACCTGGACGTTCCATCTGCGCCAGGGCGTGAAGTTCCACGATGGCGGCGCGTTCACCTCGGCCGACGTGGTGGCCCTGTTCCAGCGCATGATGGACCCGGCCACCAGCGCCCCCACCCGCAGCAATTTCGACATGGTGGCCAACGTCGCCGCGCCCGACGACCACACGGTGGTGTTCACCCTGTCCAGCCCGTATGGCGGGTTCGCCGACATCCTGTCCGACCGGCAGATCAAGATGACGCCGCGCGCCAAGGCGGCCCAGATGGCGACGCAGCCGATCGGCACCGGGCCGTTCAAGTTCGTCTCCTACACGCCGGGCGACCGGTTGGTGATGACCCGCAACCCAGACTACTTCGAGCCCGGCCTGCCGAAATTGGCCGGCGTGGAACTGCGCATCATCCCGGAGATGAGCGCCAAGATCGCGGCGCTGCAGTCGGGCGAGCTGGACGTGCTTTGGGACCTGCCGCTCGACCAGGTGAAGACGCTGGCCGCCCGCGGCGTGCGGGTCGACAGCCTGGCCACCGGGTCGTGGGACGCCGCGATCATGAACAACCAGACGGCGCCGTTCAACGACAAGCGGGTGCGCCAGGCGTTCCAGATCGGCATCAGCAAGGCCGACGTGGTGGAGCTGACCCTGTTCGGGCAGGGCAAGCCCACCATCAGCCCGATTCCGCCGACCCACCCGTTCTACAACCAGAGCGTCGTCATCGGCGACGCCGACCCGGCGGCTGCGCGTAAACTGCTGGCGGCGGCCGGCCACCCGAACGGCATCACCGTGCCGATCATCGTGCCCGTCGGCCGCCCGGTGCGCGAGCGGCTGGGCGTGACCCTGCAGCAGCTGGCCAAGCCGGCCGGGTTCGACCTGCAGGTGCAGCGCGTGGCCTACAGCAGCTTCGACGCCGAGGTGTCGGGCAAGGCGCCGCTGTACATCGACGGCTATTTCGGGCGGCCCACCATCGACACCGCGACCTTCCCCTTCCTGCACAGCGCCGGCAGTTGGAACACGCGGTTGTGGCACTACAACAACCCGGCGGTGGACGCGGCGCTGACGGCGGCGCGGCTGACCGGCGACGAAGCGGCGCAGAAGACGCACTACATGGAGATGCAGAAGCTGGTGGATGAGGACCCGCCGGGGTTCATCGCCTACTCGCAGAACTTCGCCTGCGCTTACGCCAAGGGGGTGCAGAACGTGTCGACGCATCCGATGCGGTGGTTCGACCTGCGCGAGGCGACCCTGTCCTGACACGCTTCATCCTGCGCCGCCTGGCTGGGGTGGTGGCCGTCGTGGCCGCCACCACCGTGCTGATCTTCGCCATCGTCCACGTGCTGCCCGGCAACGTCGCCTACGCGATCCTGGGGGAGTTCGCGACCCCGGACGCAGTCGCGGCGCTGGAGGCCAAGCTCGGCCTGCACGACCCGCTATGGCTGCAGTATTGGCGCTGGCTGTCCGGCCTGCTGCACGGGGATCTGGGCATGTCGCTGACGATGGACCGCCAGGCCGGCCCGGTGATCGCCGACGCGCTAAGCCGGTCCGCGGTGCTGGCCGGAATCGCGTTCGCCATCGTGGCGGTGTCGGGGGTCGGCCTGGGAGTGTACGCCGCGAGCCGCCAGGGCAGCCGCGCGGAAGCGGCGGTGGGGATCGCCCAGTTGGTGTTCATCGCGGTGCCGGATTTCTTCTGGGCGATCGCCGCCATCCTGGTGTTCGCCGCCGGGCTCGGCTGGCTGCCGGCTACCGGGTATGCGCCGCTGTCCGACGGGTTCGGGCCCTGGGTCGCGCATCTGGTGCTGCCCGTCACGGTGCTGGCGATCGGCCTGGTCGCGCACGTGTCCCGGCTGACGCGCGCGGCGATGCTGGAGGCGCTGCGCAGCCGCTACGTGCTGATGGCGCGGGCGAAGGGTTTTGGTGAGCGGAGGGTGCTGTGGCGCCATGCCGTGCCGAACGCGCTGCTGCCGGCGATCACGATCCTGGCGATCGATTTCGGCCTGCTGATCGGCGGGGTGGTGGTGATCGAGACCGTGTTCGCCTTCCCCGGCCTGGGCCGCCTGTTGGTGTTCGCCATCGAGCGGCACGACCTGCCGCTGCTGCAGGCGGGGATGCTGGTGCTGACCACGATCTACGCGCTCGCGAACCTGGTTGCGGACGTGGCCTACGCCCTGCTCAACCCCCGCATTCGCCACGCGAACGCCGCGTGAGGATTGCGCTTGAAAGCCCTCTCCCGCTTGCGGCAGAGGGCTGGGTGAGGAGACCTCCTCGCTATCGCGGCCGCCCCCCTCACCCCGACCCTCTCCCGCAAGCGGGAGAGGGAGAAGGAAGGGAGAGGAGGACGTGAACACCACCCTCCGCATCGGCTTGGTCGCCCTCGCGCTCATCGTCGCCGTGTCCATCGCCGGCGCGTTCGTCACCCCGTACGACCCGACCGCCTTCGCCGTGCGCGCCCGGTTCGCCCCGCCTAGCCTGCCGCACCCGTTCGGCACGGACGAGTTCGGCCGCGACGTGCTGTCCCGCGTGCTGTCCGGGGCGCATCTGTCGCTCGCCATCGGGTTCGGCGCGATGTTGCTCAGCCTGCTGGCCGGCGTGCCGTTGGGACTGTTCACCGCGTTCAGCCGCGGCCCCGCGGCCACGATGCTGCTGCGCGCGGCGGACCTGCTGCTGTCGCTGCCGCCCGTCCTGCTCGGCCTGCTGATCCTCGCCGTCACGCCACCCAGCCTCTGGAAGACCATCCTCGCCGTCGGCCTGGTCTACATCCCGATCATGATGCGCCTGGTGCGCGCGGTGGCGCTGGGGCTGCTGCAGGAAGACTACGTGCAAGCGGCCCGCGCGCGCGGCGAGGGCGCGTTCTCCATCTTGCTGCGCGAGATCCTGCCCAACGCCTGGCCGGCGATCATCGTCGAGTGCGGGTTGCGGGTGACGTTCGCCATCCTGCTCGGCTCCGCGCTGTCGTTTCTGGGCCTCGGGCCGCAGCCCCCGGCCAGCGAGTGGGGGCTGATGATCGCGGAAAGCCGGGAGTTCCTGGACCGCGCGCCCTGGCTCGGCCTGGCGCCCGGGCTTTGCCTGTGCGTGTTGCTGGTGACGGTGAACCTGGTCGGCGACGGCCTGCGCGCGCGGCTGGACCCGTCCCATGCTTGAGGTGAGCCATGCTTGACGTGCAAGGCCTGAGCGTCGCGTTCGGCGCCTTGCGGGCGCTGGACGAGGTGGACCTGGCGGTCGAGCGCGGCGGTGCGGTGGCGTTGGTGGGCGAGTCCGGCTCGGGCAAGTCGACGGTCGTGCTGGCGCTGCTCGGCCTGCTGGGCAAGGCCGATGTGACCGCGCGGTGCATGGCGTTTGACGGCATCGACCTGCGGACTGGCGCGGCGGCATTGCGCGGGCGGCGGCTGGCGGCGGTGTTCCAGGACCCGGCCTCGTGCCTCAACCCGGCGCTGACCGTCGGCGCCCAGGTGGCGGAGCCGTTGCGCGTGCACGCCAGGCTGCCCGCCGCGCAGGCCCGGGCGGAGGCAGGCGCGCTGCTGGCGGAGGTCGGGCTGCCGCGCCCGGCGGCGCTGCTGGACAGCTACCCGCACCAACTGTCCGGCGGCATGAAGCAGCGGGTGGCGATCGCCATGGCGCTTGCCGCACGGCCCGAGATGCTGCTGCTGGACGAACCCACCACCGCGCTGGACGTAACGGTCGAGGCGGGGATCCTCGACCTGCTGGCCGATCTGCGGGCGCGGCGCGGGCTGTCGCTGCTGCTGGTCAGCCACAACCTCGGCATCGTCGACCGCCTGTGCGACAGGGCCGTGGTGCTGTACGCCGGCCGGGTGGTCGAGGCGGGCGCCGTGTCCGAGGTGCTGCGCGCCCCGCTGCACCCCTACCCGCGCGGGCTGTTGGCCGCCCTGCCACGCCCGGGCGCCCCGCTGGCGCCGATCCCGGGCTCGCTGCCCGACCTGCGACGGCCAGATCCCGGATGCAATTTCCGCCCGCGCTGCCCGTTCGCCGCGGCCGGGTGCGAGCAGCCGCAAGTGTTGACGGACGGCGCCCACGCCGTGCGCTGCTGCCGGGCGGGCGAGGTCGGCGGGCTGCCCTGGCCGGTCCCGCCCGCTCCCCCCGCGCGCACTGCGCCGGCCGGCGTGCTGATCGCGGCGGAACACCTGGCGCGGCGCTTCGGCCCGGTCCGCGCGGTGAACGACGTGTCGCTGAGCGTGGCGCGTGGCGAGGTGCTGGGCCTGGTGGGCGAGTCCGGCTGCGGCAAGTCGACGCTGGGCTGGCTGCTGCTGCGGCTGCAGACCGCGGATGCCGGGTCGCTGCGCTTTGACGGCGCGGACGTGCCGGACCGTCCGGCGGCCGCGTTCCGCCGGCAGGCGCAGATCGTGCTGCAGAACCCGGACACCGCGCTGAATCCACGGCACAGCGTGGACACCATCCTGCGCCGCCCGCTGGCGCATTTCGGGCTGGCGAAGGGCGCCGCCGCCGGGCGGGAGGTGGCGCGCCTGTTGGCGTTGGTGCGCCTGCCGCCTGCCTACGCTGTTCGGTTTCCCCACCAATTGTCCGGCGGCGAGAAGCAGCGCGTGGGCATCGCGCGGGCGCTCGCCAGCCGCCCGGCGTTCCTGGTGTGCGACGAGGCGGTCTCCGCGCTGGACGTGTCGGTCCAGGCGGCAACGCTGAACCTGCTTGCCGAGCTGCGGGACACGCTGGGTTTGGCGATGCTGTTCATCAGCCACGACATCGCGGTGGTGGCGCATGTCTCGGACCGGGTGGCAGTGATGTATGGCGGGGAGCTGATGGAGCTGGGCCCCGCGGCGGCCGTGATGCACCCGCCGTTCCACCCCTACACGGAGGCGCTGCTGTCCGCCGTGCCCGCAATTGGCGGCGCCGCGGCCGCGCGCATCCGCCTGCCCGGTGAGCCCGGCGCCGTTCCGGCCGACGTTGGCTGCCGGTTCAACACGCGCTGTCACCGTCGTTTGGGCCCCGTGTGCGACGAGCCGCCGCCCTGGCGCACGCTCGGGCCCGGCCATGTGGCGCGCTGCCACATCCCAGCGGAGGAACTCGCTGCTTCTCCCTCTCCCGCTTGCGGGAGAGGGTCGGGGTGAGGGGATCCAAGGGTGAGAAAGCGCGCGTCGGACCCCTCACCCAACCCTCTCCAACAAGCGGGAGAGGGTTTTCAGTCCGGCTGGCCGAGGGCGCGGTACATCTCGGTGAGCTGAGCGCTCATCGGCACGGCCAGCGTCTCGCCGGTGGGCAGCTGGTCGTTGAACCACCGGCGATACCGCGTCGCGAGCGTGTCGTCGGCGGCCATGCGTTCGAAGCTGCTGCGGACCAAGTCGGCGAACTGCGGATCGTCGCGGCGCAGCCCAATCGCGTAGGGCTCGAACGACAGGTAGTCGCCCACGACGGCGAAGCGATGCTCGTCCGTGTGGGTGGCGAGCAGGCCGGACAGCAGGATGTCGTCCGAGGCCATCGCCGCGGCCTTTCCCGATGCGAGCAAGTTCCAGGCGCCCGGCAGACCCGGCGTCTCCACCACGGTCATCGGCGGCGCCACGCTCGCGGCCATGCGGTGCAGCACGGCCGCGTTGGTTGTGCCGGCGCTGACGGCGACCGTCTTGCCGGCCAGGTCGCGGTATGACGCCACACCCGACCCCGCCAGCAGCTTGGTCCCCGCCAGGAAGAACACGGGGGAGAACGCCACCGTGCGGGCCCGCTCGGCGTTCCCGGTGGTGGACCCGCACTCCAGGTCGATCGCGCCCGACACCAGGCTTGGCAGCCGCGCGTCCGCCGACACGGTCACGTAGACGACCCGCAACCCGTTCTCCCACGCCTGCGCGTCAGGGGCGAGCAGGTCGCGGTTCAGCAGCGCCGCCACGTCCGCCGCGATGCCCTTGCAGATGTCGACCGAGAAACCGACCGGCTGCCCCGCCCGGTTCTGGAACGAGAACGGGATGGCCGCGTCCCGCACCCCGATCAGGATCGATCCCCGCGCACTAATCGCCGCCAGCGTCCCCGTCAGCGGCGCGCCGTCCTGCGCCAATGCCTGGTGGACAGGAGCCGTGCCGACCAGCCCAACCAGCGCCAGCGCGCCGGCCAGCAGGCGCCTCATGCCGGCTGCACCTCCATGTCGCGCACCATCTCCCGGTCCTCGCCGTCGAACACCAGCTGGCCTTCCCACTTCGCGACCACCGCGGTTGCCAGCGAGTTGCCGATCACGTTGGTGGCGGAACGGCCCATATCAAGGAACGTGTCGATGCCCAGGATCAGCAGCAGCCCCTCTTCCGGCAGACTGAACTGGCTGAGCGTCGCCGCGATCACCACCAGCGACGCCCGGGGCACGCCGGCGACGCCCTTGCTGGTGAGCATCAGGGTCAGCAGCATGGCGATCTGGGTGCCGAGCGTTAGCGGGATGTCATACGCCTGGGCGATGAACACGGACGCGAACGTGCAGTACATCATCGTGCCATCGAGGTTGAACGAGTAGCCGAGCGGCAGCACGAACGACGAGATCTTGCTGGAGATCGGGAACTTGGCGAGCTGCTCCAGCATCTTCGGGTAAGCCGCCTCGGAACTGGCGGTCGAGAACGCGAGCAGGAACGGCTCCTGCACCAGGCGCACCAGGCGCATCACCGCCGGGCCGAGCAAGGCGAAGCCCACCAGGATCAGCAGCAACCACAGGCAGACCAGGCCGAAGTAGAATTCGCCCATGAACTTGGCGTAGTTCACCAGGATGCCGAGCCCGTTGGTGGCGATGGTCGCCGCCATGGCGCAGAACACCGCGACCGGCGCCAACTTCATCACGTAGCCGGTGACGCGCAGGATGATGTGCGACAGCCCCTCGATGCCCTCCAGCACCACCTTCGCCTTGGCGCCCATGGCGGCGCAGGCGACGCCGAAGAAGATCGAGAACACGACGATCTGCAGGATTTCGTTGTCCACCATCGGGCGGATCGCGGAGTCCGGGAACACGTGTTTGACGAAGCCGTCCAAGGTCATCGCGTGCGCGTCGATGCCGGACGCGACGCCGCTGACCACCTTGTGCACGCCGTCGCCCGGCGCGAACAGGTTGACCAGGATCAGCCCGAGGGTGAGCGAGACCAGCGACGCGCTGACGAACCACAGCATCGCCTTGCCGCCGACCCGGCCGACCGCCCCCGCGTCCGACATGTGGCCGATGCCGACCACTAGGGTCGAGAACACCAACGGGGCGATGATCATCTTGATCAGGCGCAGGAACACCATGCTGCCGATCGACACGTAGCCGGCGAACAGCTTGTGGGTGGCCGGATCGGCGAACTCGGCATGCACGAGGCCGCCGGCGGCGATGCCCAGGACCATGGCGACGAGGATGTACAACGTCATCCGGCTCGATTTCATAACGTCGCCCTTTCAGTGTGAACGAACGTTAATCTGCCCTTTCGTGAAGATGCAATGACTTGCTGCGAGGCGCCAACTCTCTCCCCCGCGCCAACATCGTCATTGCGAGGAGCGCTTGCGACGCGGCAATCCAGCCGCCAGCACCGCACATGCCGGCCTGGATCGCCACGCCGCCGAGCGGCGGCTCGCGATGACGGATGTTGTCGCCGCCGCTGGCGTCAGGCCGGCTTCTCCGGCACGAACTCCAGCGCGCCGAAGCCGAGCTTGCCGAGCCCCTTGCTAACCCCCATGCCGTAGCGCGGCTTGCGGGTGGCCGCCCACAGCGCGCCGTAGACGCCGAGCTGGCCTAGACCCACCACGCTCGTGCCGACGCGGGTGATCAGCTTGCGGTCGCTGATCGCCAGGCGGACGGCGGCGGAGTGGCGCGCGCTGCGCCGGACGCGGGCGGCCATGTAGGCAGGGCCGAGCCGGGCCGCCTCGTTGAACTCGCGCACCGTGGCGTCGGGGCACCAGACGAACCGGCGACCCTGCTTGGCGAGGCCGAGCAGCAGCATCGAGTCCTCGCCGCCGGAGCGGCCGAACACCTCGTCGAACGGCGCCGGACCGGGCAGGCAGGTCGAGCGGCGCAGCATCGAGTTCCCCGTGCCGAGGCCGCGGGCCTGCGGCGGCCACCAGTCCAGCGGGCGGATCTCGGTGTCGAGGGGCAGTCCGAAGTCGGTCGTGTAGAATGCGCCGTCCGGGTCCCACGCCGGCGCGGCGCCGCCCTCGAAGACCGGGTATTTCGGGCCGAAGCTGGCATCCGCCCCCGTGCGGCGCAGGCAGGCCAGGTGGGCCGCCAGCCAACCCGGCTCGGGCGCCTCGTCGTCGTCCAGGAACGCGATCAGTGCGCCGCGCGCGGCCGCCACGCCGCGGTTGCGGGCCTGGGCGATGTTGCGCTCCCCGGCCGCGACGTGACGCAGCGGCGCCGGCGAGTCGATGCTGGCGACGAGCGCGGCGACCAAACGGTCCGGGTGGTTGTCGGCGACCACGATCTCCCACGAGGCGTCGACCCGTTGGGCGACGCAGGCCCGCAGCGTGCGCTCGAGCAGCGCGAGACGGTCGTAGCAGGGGATGACGACGCTGACGTCCGGCTCAGGCATGGACCGTTCTAGCTGTGGCTGGCCCTGAAACGCCAGCCGAACGCGCCCCAACCGCCATGCCCGGGCTTGCCCGGCATGACGGTTGGTTGCGTCCGAACCCCAAAGCGAACTTGCGCAATAGGGTCTAACTGGCGCGGATCGCTTGTAGGAAATTGCCTAAGTCGACGTTCATCTTCTCGGCTCGTTGCGCCAAGTCGCCTGAGGCAGTGCGCAGACCCGTCGCGGTTGACCCGGTGCGCTCAGCCCCTTCGGACAATCCGCTGGTGGATTTCGCCACCTCCCGCGTGCTGGCCGCGGAGCCGGCGACGGCGCATCCGATCTCATACATTGCGGCGGACTGTTGACTCGCCGCCGCCGCAACCACGATCGTCAAGCTGTTCATCTGCTTAGCCGTTTCCACCGTGGTCCCGATCGCCCGCACCGCCCGCGACGTCAAATCCTGCATCGCCGTTATTTGCGATCCGATCCTATCAGTCGCATTGGCCGTCTGCCGCGCGAGGCTCTTGACCTCGCTCGCCACGACAGCGAACCCACGCCCGGAATCCCCGGCCCGAGCCGCCTCGATGGTCGCGTTCAAGGCGAGCAGGTTCGTCTGCCCGGCGATCGCGGTGATCAGATCGACGATCGCCCCGATCCCCTCCGCGGATTGACGCAGCGCCTGGACGGAATCGTCGGTCGAGTGCGCCTCGTTGGCGGCTCCTTGCGCCATGATGGCGCTCTTCGAAACTTGCGTCGCTATGTCGGCGATCGATGTCGATAGATTGCGCACCGCCTTCGCCGCGCTGTCGGCGATCGTGGCCGCCTGCTCGGATGCGGTTTCCACCGACGCCGCTCGCACGGAGCCCTCCTGGGCGCTGGCCTCCAGCACCTCCGCCATCGCGTCGAGATCGGTCGCGGCCGAGGCAACCGCGGCCAGTTGCGCGGCAACCCTCGCCTCGAACTCCTCGACCAAGTTCCGGATGCGGCCGGCGCGAGCGACTTTCAATGCGGCGTCGCTGGCCTTGGCCGCGGCAAGCGTCTCACGCTCCACCGCACCCGTACGAAGCTGCTCGACAGCCACGGCCATGCTGCCAAGTTCGTCGCCGCGATGCAGGCCAGGCACGGCGACGCTCAGCTCGCCTGCGGCGATCCTGCCAACCGTGCTCGTCATCTGTCTCACCGGCATAACGAAGCGCCGCATGAGAACGATGACCGCTGCGACCGACAGGACCAGCGAGACAACCGCCAGCATCGCCGCCGCAACGAGTTGCGTCATGGCGGTCTGTTCGCTCCGATCTGCCGAGGTGAGGGCCTCGTTCAAAGCCACATCGCGCAGCCGAACGACGTTGACCAGAGCCTCGGCAGACCAAGCCCGGAAATCCGCAAAGGAGTCGGGCCAGGCGGGCAGGGTTGCGCCGGCCTCAGCCGACCCGCGAAGCCGGGCAACCGCGGATGTGGCCTGCCAGCGACCCTCGTCCTGTCTCCAATAGATGTCTTCCTGACGTTTTCGCTCCGCCAGCACGGCCGGCAACGGCGGCAGCGCATCGATCATCCGCTGCAGATTCGTCCACGCGGATTCGATCCGGCCGGTCAACCGGTCCATCGCAACAAGCTGCTGCGCCAAAACAGGTTGCCCGCCGGACCAGCTGTTCATCATCAGGTTGCGTTGCCCAAGATACTCCCGCAGATCCATGACTTGCATGGCCACCCGCACCAGCCCCGCCGTCCGCCAGTTCATCGAGGCGACGCGTAGCGCGGCGTCGTTCGCCAGCAGCGCCAGTTGGTTGCCGAAGCTTGTCCGCATGGCCAACGCCTCTTGCGCGAGCGCGTGATCAAGATCGCCAGAAGCCTTCGCAGCATCGACCCGCTGCCGGAGCTGCAAGATCGCGGATGAGGTCCGCTTCAGCGCCACCGGATCGATGTTGACGTGGGCGGCATCCAGCAGAGCAGCCGCCAACAGCTCATCATCATCCTTCCGCAGGCTCGGCAGCCGGTCGGAGTCCCCGGTGGACCCGAGGACCGCGGCCATCGTGCGGCCTATCTCCACGATGAAGGCGGTATGCGCGTGCTCCACCGACGCGACGACGCGAGTAGCCCGTTCGGCGTCGGCCGCCTGCGCCCACCTCCGCCATTCATTCAGGCACGTCCACGTGGATGCCACAAAGCCCGGCATGAAGACAGCGCACAGGCCGAGTAGGAATGCCGCTCGAATACGCATTAGGACGAACCTCCGGAGCCATGCCGGGCCGGACGATCTTGCCACTGTCCCGTCAACAAAAGGTTGAGAGACGTGGGTTCGACGTGCTCGGGGATGGGCCGGCGCGCCGATCCGTCAGCCTCGCGATGCGGGGATGGCACGGACCATCCGACTTCCGAGACGTAGCGGCCTAGCGAATTAGAGCCTGTCTGACGAGAGTGACGACATGCAGTCGCGGCGCTTGCGATCGTCAGCGGGGGCGAGCGCGCCGCTACCCTCGCTCGCGCCGCAGCCTCGCCCAATAGTCCAGCCGCTTGCGCAATTCCCGCTCGAACCCGCGCTCAACCGGCCGGTAGAACTCCCGCCGCTTCACCTCCGCCGGAAAATAGTCCTGCCCCGAGAAGCCCTCCGGCGTATCGTGGTCGTACGCATACCCGGCGCCATACCCTTGCGCCGCCATCAGCCGGGTCGGCGCGTTCACCGCGTGCAGCGGCGGCGGCTCGCCCCCGGTCTCCGCGGCCAGCCGCCGCGCCTCGTTCAAAGCGACGTTCACCGCGTTCGATTTCGGCGCCGTCGCAAGGTATAGGCACGCCTGCGCGAGCGCGCGTTCGCCCTCCGCCGGCCCCAGCCGCTCGTATGCGGTCCACGCGGCGGTCGCCTGCAGCACTGCGTTCGGATCCGCGAGGCCGACGTCCTCGTTCGCCACGCACACCATGCGGCGCGCGATCGTCTTCGGGTCCTCGCCGGCGGCCAGCATGCGGCACAGCCAATACAGCGCTGCGTCCGCGTCCGACCCGCGCAGGCTTTTGTGGAACGCGGACAGCAGGTTGTAGTGCGCGTCCCCCGCCTTGTCGTGCGAGGGCGCCCGGCGCTGCACCGCCGCCGCCAGCCCGGCCGGGTCGAGCACCTCGCCCGGCGGCAGGGCGAGCAGCCGCTCCGCCATGGTCAGCGCGAACCGTCCGTCGCCGTCCGCCATCGCCACCAGGGCGGCCCGCGCGGCTTCGTCCAGCGGGAGCGCGCGGCCGGCGCTCGCCTCCGCCCGACGCAGCAAGGTCTCGAGCGCACCCGGGTCGAGCGGCCGCAGCACGAACACCTGCACGCGGGACAGAATGGCGGCGTTCAGCTCGAAGCTGGGGTTGGCGGTGGTGGCGCCGACCAGCGTGACCGTGCCGTCCTCCAGATAGGGCAGGAACAGGTCCTGCTGGCTCTTGTTGAAGTGGTGGATCTCGTCGCAGAACAGCAGCGTGCCGCCTCCCTCGGCCCGCCTTGCCACCGCCGCATCGAACGCGCGCCGCAGGTCCGCCGCCCCGCTGCGCAGCGCCGAGATCGCCTCCAGGTGCAGCCCGCTCGCCTCCGCCAGCAGCCGCGCGATGGTGGTCTTGCCGCTGCCGGGCGGCCCCCACAGCACCATCGACCCCACCGACCCGGTCTGCGCCATGCGGGCCAGCGGCGCGCCCGGCGCCAGCAGGTGGTCCTGGCCCGCCACCTCGGCCAGCGAGCGCGGCCGCAGCCGGCTGGCGAGCGGTTCCGCGGCTACACGCCCAATTGGGTGGCGAGTTCGCCGAGGCTGGCGACGGCGAAGTCCCATTCGCCGGTGGCCTCGAAGTCGCGCGCCTGGTGCGGCCCATACTCGGTCGGCCGGGCGACGAAAGCGGTCTGCATGCCCAGGGCCTGCGCCTTCGCCAGGTCGTCGTTATGCGCCGCGCACAGCATCACCTCGCCCGGCGGCAGAGACAGCAACTCGCACGCGTGCAGGTAGGTCTCCGGGTCCGGCTTGTAGTGCCGCGCCACCTCCGCCCCCAGGATCACCTCCCACGGCAACTTGTTGAATCGAACCAGATCGACCAGGAGGGACACGTTGCCATTCGACAGCGGTCCGAGGATGAACCGCGTGTGCAGCCGCCGCATGCCCTCGGCCACGTCCGGCCAGGCGTGCAGCCGGTGCCAGCCCAGGGTGAGGTGCGCGCGGTCCGCCTCCGACAGCCCGGCGATGCCGTGCGTCTCCACCAACTGGTCCAGCGAGGCGCGGTGCAGCGCGTCGAGCTTGGTCCACGGCAGCTCGCCGCGCCGGACACGGTCCATCGACGGCTTGTAGGCGCCGCGCCAGGCGTCCACCAAGCCCGTCCAGTCTGCGTCGATGCCGCGCGCGGCGCCGAACGCGGTCAGTTCGGCGATCAGGCTGGATCGCCAGTCCACGACGGTGCCGAACGTGTCGAACAGGATCGCCCGGGCTTGGGTCATGCGGGGCTGGGTCATGACGCGACTTTAAGCTCCGTTAACCATCTGGCAACCGCGTCCGCTTATTCTCCCTACATGCGTCTTAAGCTTTACCGGGCATCTGGCGTTGCGGAGGCGATGGCCCGCGTTCGCGCCGAATTGGGGTTGGATGCGCTCATCCTGGCAACCCGCCGGGTGGGCGACGGGGTGGAGCTGACGGCCGCGCTGGAGGACGAGGAGGCGCCGCCGGACCCGGAGCGGCAGCGTCAACTCGCCTGGCACGGCGTCCCGGAGCGGCTGGCGGACCGTCTGCAAGGCCCGTTGCCGGACGCGCTGGCCGCCGCGATGCCGTTCGGCCGTCTCGACCTCGACGGCGCCGCGAAGCCGCTGCTGCTGGCCGGCCCGCCCGGCGCCGGCAAAACGTTGAGCGTGGCGAGACTTGCGACCCGCCTGGTGATGGCCGGGTCATCGCCCCTGATCATCACCGCCGACGGCCGCCGCGCCGGCGCCACCGAGCAACTGGCCGCGTTCACCCGCCTGCTCGGGCTGACGCTGATCGTCGCCAGCCACCCCGCGACCCTGGCCCGCGCCCTGCTGCGCCGCCAGCCCGGCGCCCCCGTGCTGATCGACGGGCCCGGCACCGACCCGTTCGATCCGGCGCAGAACGACGAGATCGCCGGCCTGGCCGCCACCGCGGACGCCGTCACCGCCCTCGTGCTGCCCGCCGGGCTGGACCCGGGCGAGTCCGCCGACCTCGCCGCCGCCTTCGCCGCGTCGGGCGCGACCCTGATGATCGCAACCAAGATGGATCTGGCGCGCCGCCTCGGCGGGCTGCTTGCCGCAGCCGATGCTGGCCGGCTCGCCTTCGTGGAAGCGGGGATCGGCCCCGGCGCCGCCGACGGGCTGACCGAGCTCACCCCGGCCCTGCTGGCGGAGCGCCTCGGCCAAACCGTCGCGTTCCGCTCCCCCCAACCGTTCGCGGAGTTGCCGGCATGACCGCGTTTCTGGAAGCGGCCCCGATGGTCGCCGCACGCGCACCGCGTCTGGTGGCGATCGCATCGGGCAAAGGCGGCGTCGGCAAGACCTGGCTCGCCGCCACGCTGTCCCGCGCGCTGGTGCAGGCCGGCCGCAGCGTGCTGCTGTTCGACGGCGACCTTGGGCTGGCCAACGTGGACATCCAGCTCGGCCTGGTGCCGCAATACGATTTGTCCGGGCTGCTGGCCGGCCGCCGCAGCGTGGCGGACTCCGCGTCGTTCTACGCCCCTGGCGGATTCGCCGTGCTGGCCGGCCGCTCCGGCTCCGGCGCGCTGTCCAACGTGGACCCGGCGGCGCTGGACCGCGTGCTGGCCGCGCTGGCCGCCGAGCGCTCGGTGAGCGACATCGTGCTCGACCTGGGCGCCGGGCTGGACCGCGCCGTGCGCCGCATGGCCGCCAGGGCGGACACGCTGCTGGTGGTCGCGACGGAGGAACCGACGAGCCTCACCGACGCCTACGCCGTGCTGAAGCTGGCCGCCGCCGACCGCCCGGGCGGGGACGTGCGCCTGGTGATCAACCAGGCCAGCACCCCGGCCGCCGGGGAGCGCACTTACGCCACCCTGGCCCGCGCCAGCGCCCACTTCCTCGGCCGCAAACCGCCGCTCGCCGGCATCATTCGCAAGGACGACAAGGTGCGCGACGCCATCCGCCGCCAGGTGCTGCTGCAGGTGCGGCACCCGAGTTGCCCCGCCGCGCTGGACGTGGAGCGGCTGGCCGCCGGCTTGCTGGAATGACGCCTGCTGGAATGACGCCTCAGCGAGTCGCGATGGTGACCGCTGTGCTCGCCATAATCGCTGCGCTGCCGCGGTTTGCCAACCGCACCGCGCGAGGCGAGGTGAACAGCCGCCGGGCGCGCGCGGCGGCGACGGCGTATGCGGTGAGCACGCCGGACGCGATTGCGATGATGATCGCCGCCAGCTCGCCGAAGCCGAGCGGGGTCAGCGCCGCAAGGTCCACCACCGTGGGGAGCAGGGCGAGGAAGAACACGATCACCTTCGGATTGCCCAAATTGATCGCCAGCCCGGTGAGGAACAGCCGCGCGTTGCCGTCCGGCGACGTTTGCGCGTCCCCCATCGCCCGGGCGGGCGAGGTCCAGAGCTTCCAGGCAAGGTAGAGGAGGTAAGCGGCGCCGGCGTAGCGGATCACGACGAATACGGTGGCGAACGTTGCGGCGAGCACCGCCAGCCCCGTGGCCGCGATGGTGAACCATAGCAGCGATCCAGCGACGAATCCGGCGATGAAAGCCGGCGCGCCGCGCGTCCCCCGCGCCAGCACCCGCGCGACGAGCGCCGTCACACCCGGACCGGGCAGGATGAGAACGGCCAGATAGGCTGCTGCGAAAACAGCTAGGCGGGCATGATCCATGGAAGGAACTCTCTCGATACTGTTTGATACTATCAAGATATGTCTTACAGGCGCCCGCAAGCAAGCGCCGTCTCGCCTGCTGTCGTGGCTGAGCCGACTTTCCGCGATCTTGTCACGTTGCGTCACGCCGCGGCGCTTGCGCAGGGTTAGCGCCCACCCGTATGTCGGGCGCGACCAGCCAGGGGGGCAGCATGCGGTTGATTCGTGCTGGCCGCGACATGCGGGTGGATTTCTTCCGCGGCCTAGCGCTTTGGTGGATCTTCACCGACCATATCCCGGGCAACTGGGTCAATCAGTTCAGCCTTCGCAACTTCGCCCTGTGCGACTCCGCCGAGGTGTTCGTGCTGCTGGCTGGCTACGGCGCCGGGCTCGCCTATGGCCGCTCGATGGACCGCAACGGCTACGTCTACGCCGCCTCGGACACGCTGAAGCGCGCTTGGACGCTGTATGTGTCTCATATCTTCCTGTTCGTCGTTTTCGCCGCCCAGGTCAGCTACTCCGCCACGGCGCTGGACCGCGCCGACTACTTCGACGAGATCCACCTCGACGTGCTGGGCGAGGAGCCGTATCGAGCCATGCTCGAGGCGCTGCTGCTGCACTACCAGCCCGCCTACCTCGACATCCTGCCGATGTACGTGGCGCTGCTGGTGCTGTTCGCGCTCGTCCTGCCGCTGCTGCGCTGGCCGCACATCATGGCGCTGCTATCGTTCGCGCTGTACGCGACGGCGCGCATCGCCGGGCTCAACCTGCCCTCCATGACCGGGGGCGGCTGGTACTTCAACCCGCTGACCTGGCAACTGCTGTTCGTGCTGGGCAGCATCATGGCGTACGTGCCGCCCGACAAACCCGGGCGCCGCGCGCTTATCGCGGCGGACTGCCTCAGCGGGCTGATCCTGGCGTTCGGCCTGCTGATGCAGTTCGTTATCTGGCAACACCCGGAGATCACCACGCACCTGCCCGCACGGGTCGCCCGCGTGCTGCTGTCGGTGGACAAGGGCGGCCTGCACCCGTTCCGCCTGCTGTCGATCCTGGCGCTGGCCTGGGTGGTGTCGCGCACCGTTCCCCCTGGTGCGAAGTGGCTGAACTCGCGGGTGGCGGCGCCCTTCGTGCTGTGCGGACAGCACTCGCTGCCGGTGTTCTGCGCCGGCATCTTCCTCTCGTTCCTCGGCCGCCTGGTGATGGAGGAAACGGATGGCTGGTGGGTGCAGGCCGTGGTGAATATCGTGGGCGGCGCGCTGCTGATCGGGGTCGGCGCGATGTCCGCCTACTACCGCGAGAAGGGCCGCCCGGCCCCGCAGCGGCTTGCCGGAGGGGTGACGCCCTGATAGCACTCGCCCGCATGTCGCGCCTTCGCATGGTCCTGCGCCACGTCGTCATTTCAGGCCTTCTGGCGCTCACTTTGGCAGGCCGGGCAGAAGCGGCCGACCGTTGCGCCGCGCCGGACGATCTGGCCGGGATGGTCGCGCCGCTGCCCCGCGTGGCCGCCGCCCTTAAGCCCGGCGGCACGCTGGACGTTCTGACGGTCGGCTCGGCCACCGTGTTCAGCCCGATAGAATCGCTGCAGCCCGGCACCGTCACCGGCCAGGCGCTCGGCATCGGCAGCGGCCCCCGCGTGGGCTCGCTGTCCAACGTGTCGGATGCCGCGTTCCCGTTGCAGATGGCGCAGGCGCTACGGCAGGCCGTGCCCGGCGTCACCGTCAATGTCACCGTGCGGGGCGGACGCGGCTTCACGGCGACCGACATGCTCGACCTGTTGCGCAAGGAGCTTGCGGCGCACCACTACCAACTGGTGATCTGGCAGACCGGGACCGTCGAGGCGGTGCGCAACATGCCATCCGGCGACTTCTACCAGACCTTGGCCGACGGCTCCGCCGCCATCGCCGATGCCGGGGCCGACCTGGTGCTGGTCGATCCGCAATTCAGCCGCTTCCTGCACGCCAACGCCGACCTCGACCCGTACGCGCAGGCGATGCAGCAGATTGCCGCCCAGCCCGGCGTCGTGCTGTTCCGCCGCTTCGAGCTGATGCGCTACTGGGCCAACGAGGGGACTATCGATCTCGAACGCACCCCCAAAGCGCAGCGGTTGAGCACGGTCGAGGCGCTGCACGCCTGCCTCGGCGCCAAGCTCGCCCAACTGGTGGCCGGCGGCGCGCGCACGCCGTCGTAACGGGCCATGACCGTCTCGATCCAGACCGTGACGGAAGACGAGGCCGACACGCGGCTCGACCGCTTCCTGCGACGGCGCTTTCCGGCGCTGACCCAGGGCGCGTTGCAGAAGCTGTGCCGCACCGGCCAGGTCCGCGTCGACGGCCACCGCGTCGAGGCCTCGGCGCGCCTGTCGCCGGGCCAGGCGGTCCGCGTGCCCCCGCTGTCGGCGATGCCGCCCATGCCCGCCGCGCCTGGCAAGCCCGCGCACGTCGTGTCCGCGTCCGACGCGAAGGAACTGGAGCGCATGGTGCTCCACCGCGACGACCAGCTGATCGTGCTGAACAAGCCGTCCGGCCTGGCGACGCAAGGCGGCCCCGGGATCGCGCGCCACCTGGACGGCATGGCCGAGGCGTTGCGCTACGGCGGCGACAAGCCGCGGCTGGTGCATCGGCTGGACCGCGACACCTCCGGCGTGATCGTGCTCGCGCGCAGCGCGGGAGTGGCGGCCAAGCTCGCCGCCGCGTTCCGCACGCGGGCGGTGGAGAAGACCTACTGGGCCATCGTCGCCGGCCAGCCCGTGCCCGATAGCGGCCAGATCGACCAGCCGCTCAAGCGGGAGTCCAGCGCATTTGGCGAACGCACCGTCGCCACCGACCGCAAGGACAAGGACGGCCAGCGCGCCTACACCAATTACCGCACGCTCGACACCGCCGGGCGCAAGCTGGCGTGGCTGGAGCTGCAGCCGCTGACCGGCCGCACGCACCAGCTGCGGGTGCATTGCGTGAGCCTCGGCACGCCGATCGTGGGCGACGCGAAATACGCCGAGCCGCGCGACAACGGCAGCGGCGGCAGTTTCGTGGAGGGTCTGTCCGACCGGCTCCACCTGCATGCCCGCACGTTGACCTTGCCCCACCCCGCAGGCGGCGTGCTGACCGTTTCGGCGCCGCTGCCGCCGCACATGCGGGAAACCTTCGCCACGCTCGGCTTCCAGACGCCGCCGACCCCGGCGGCGGCGCGGGAGTTCGGCTTTCCGCGGCAGGAGACCTGATGGCCCGGCGGTGGTGGATCGCGCTGGCCTGCGTACCCGTCGTGCTGGCTGGCGCCGTCGCGGTGTTCGCGCTGACGTTCGACCCGAACGGGCAAAAAGACCGCATCGCCGCCGCCGTGCAGCGCGCCACCGGCCGCACGCTGACCCTGGCCGGCCCGGTGCGTCTCGGCTGGGGTTTCACCCCGGTGCTGGAGGCGGAGGACGTCTCGCTATCGAATATGATGGGCGGCAGCCGGCCGCAGATGGCGACCGTGGCGCGGGTCGAGGCGCGGGTCCGGCTGTTGCCGTTGTTGAGCGGGCAGCTCGAGCTGGCCGGCGTGACGCTGGTGCGGCCCGACATCCTGCTCGAGACCGACGCGTCCGGCCGCGCCAACTGGCAGTTCGAGCGCCCTGTCGTGGCCAGCGACGCCCCGGCTGGGCCGTCCCGGCGCAGGCCGCCGCCGCTGCTGGACCGCCTGCAGGTCGAGGCCGGCCGCCTGACATGGCGTGACGGCGCGACCGGGCGCACCCTCGTGGTCGACCTGCCGCACGCCGCGCTGGACGCCGGGGACGGCCCGGCGCGTCTGATCGCCGAGGCGCACACCGGGGCCGCCGACATCAAGCTGGACGCCACGCTGGGCACAGCGGCTCAGCTGACCGGCGCGGCGCCAGGCCCGTGGCCGGTCCGCGTGAGCGCCGCGATTGGGGACGCGACGGTTGCGCTGGACGGCATCGCCGACCCGGTGGCCCGCACCGTGCAGGGCCGGGTCGAGGCGCAGATCCCGGACCTGGCCCGGCTCGGCGACGGGCTCGGCCGCCCGGGTTTGCCGCAACTGCACGGCGTGCGCCTCGCCGCCACTTTGCCGGGGGGTGGCGGTCTGCCGCGGGATGTATCGCTGCAGGTCGGCGAATCGGACCTCGGCGCCATGCTGCCGGGCGCCACGCTGGGCCGTCTGGCGCTCAATTGGCCGGCAGGGCAACCGGCTCGATTGGACGCGAACGGCGCGCTGGGCGGCGCTCCTTGGCAAATGTCGAGCGGCATCGTGCCGGCGGGGCAGAGCGTCGCGCTGCGTGCATTCAGCCTGACGTCGCCGGTGGCCGACTTGGCGGGCGACGTCGCGCTCACGGCCGCGCCGCGCCCGGCGATCCGTGGGACTGTGGTGTCCAACCGGCTTGACCTGGATGCCGCCCGGGCGCTGCGGCCCATTGCAACAGCCACGCCCGCCCCCGCCTTGCCCCAGCCGCAACCCGCGCCGCCGCCGGCGGCGGGCCCCGTCTTCTCCGATGCGCCGCTGCCCTGGGACCGGCTGCGCGTGGCCGATGCGGACCTCCAGTTCACGGTGGGCGTCCTGCGCGTCGCCGGCGCCGACTACCGTGGCGCGACCGGGCACTTGGTGCTGACCGACGGCGCGCTGCATCTGGACCCGGCTTCAGTTGTGGCGCCCGAAGGCCGGGTGGATTTCTCCGCGAGCCTGGATGCCAGCCAGCCCGCCCCGCCGGTGGCGTTGGCCCTGCGGTCGGCGGGTTTCGCGATCGACCCGTTGCTGCTCGCACTCGGCTTGCCCGGCGGTTCGGCGGGGATGGCCGAGCTCGACGTCGCGTTGCACGCGGCCGGGGCCAGCCCCCACGCGCTGGCGGCGTCGCTGGACGGTCATGCCGGACTGGCCCTGGTGGACGGCGAGTTGGCGAATGCAGCGCTGGTTGCAGTGTTGGGAGACGCCCTGCGCTCGGCCGGCGCCGGACTGGACCCGGGCGGGCACAGCCATGTGCGATGCTTGGCGGTGCGAGCGGACGCCGCGACAGGGCAGGTGACCTTGGCGGCGCTGAAGCTGGATACGGCGCGTCTGTCGCTGGACGGCTCCGGTATGATCGACCTGGCTGACGAGACGATGGCGTTGCACCTGCGGCCGCTGCTGCGGCTTGGCGTTGCGGGCGTTTCCTCGCCGCTGCGGGCGACTGGCCCATTGCGCCGCCCCGCCGTTGCGATGGACCCGGCGGTCGGCGCCGGGCGGGTTGGCGTGGTGATTGGTGGCCTGGCCGGGCCGTCAGACAGCTGCGCGGCGGAGTTGGCGGCCGCACGCGATGGCCGGGTCGGGCGGCTGCCGGTCGCCGACGCGCAGCCGGTGAAGCCGGGCAAGCCGGCTGACCTGCTGCGGAGCCTGCTGCGGTGAAGCGCGTCTGGACCGAGGCGCGGGCCGTGCGGGCCGAGGTGGGCTGGGTGGTGACGCTTGACGGCAAGCCGCTGCGACTGCCGGATGGCGGCGAGTTGGCCGTGCCGCAAGCGGCGCTGGCCGAGGCGGTTGCGGCGGAGTGGCAGGAAGCCGGCCTCGCGACGGGCGAGATGGACTATACCGACGTTCCCCTCACCCGGCTGGCCGGGACGGCGCAACGCCGCATCGTGCCCGACCCGGCGCCGTCTGCTGCCGCCATCGCGGCATACGGGGAGACCGACCTGCTGTGCTACCGCGCCGCTACGCCGCCCTCGCTGGTCGCGCGTCAGGCGCTCGCGTGGGACCCATGGCTGGATTGGTCGCGCACGGCTCTAGGGGCGGCACTGGTCGTGACGACGGGGGTGATGCACGTGCGACAGCACCCCGCCGCCATCGCCGCCTTGCGTCGCGCGGTGGCGGCAGAGCATGGCTGGACAGTCGCTGGGCTCGGCATCCTGGTGCCAGCGTTGGGCAGCCTGGTGCTGGGCCTGGCCGTCGCGCGTGAGGCGCTGGCGGCGGATGACGCGCTTGAGTTGTCCCGTTTGGACGAGACCTACGAGATCGAGCAGTGGGGCGTCGACGACGAGCAGGACCGCCGCCGGGCCAATGTCGCGCGCGATATCGATGAAGCCGCGCGTTACATGGCGCTAGTGCGGTGAGAGCGCGCCTGCTGGTGATTGGCGGGCGGGTGCAGGGCGTGGGTTATCGCGAGTGGATGGTGAAGCAGGCACAGCGTCTCGGCGTAGTCGGCTGGGTGCGCAATCTGCCGGATGGGACGGTGCAGGCGCTGGTGTATGGGCAGACTGCGGCCGTGGAGGAGTTGCTGCGTGCATGCCGCCGGGGACCGCCGCTGGCTGTGGTGAGCCGAATCGAGGAAGAGTGGACCGACCCGCCGGACGAACCAGGATTCATCCGGCGGGTCTGACCTATGGCCAGTCGTAGGGTGGCTGCCCTTGAGCAGCCCACCCACCCGTTCAGTTGTTGTTGCTGCGGCCGCCGGTCAGCTGCAGCAGGAGCATGAACAGGTTGATGAAGTTCAGGTATAGGCTCAACGCGTCATACACGCTGCGCTTGCCCGCCTGGTCCACACCCTCGGCATACGCATACTGCGTGTAGGTCGTCTTGATGCGCTGCGTGTCGTAGGCAGTCAGCCCGACGAACACCAGCACGCCGACGATGCTGATCATGTATTGCAGGCCGCTGCTGTGGACGAACATGTTCACCAGCGAGGCGAGGATAACGCCGAACAGCCCCATCATCAGGAACGAGCCCATGCCGGACAGGTCCCGCTTGGTCGTGTAGCCCACCAGGCTCATCGCGCCGAATGTGCCGGCGGTGATGAAGAAGGTGCGGACGATCGACTCGCCGCTATACACCAGGAAGATTGAGGTGAGGCTGGCGCCCATGGCCGCGCAGAACGCCCAGAAGATCGCCTGCACCGCCGGGCGCGACAGCCGGTTTACGCCGAAGGACAGAACCAGCACGAACGCGATCGGCGCCAGCATCGCAACGATGGCGAGCGGACCCTGCGTGCGCTGCAGCCCGTATTGCGTCTGCACGAGCGGGTAGAACACGTTGATCAGGCTAGTGTTGGCGACGCCATAAGCGACGATGCCGGTCAGCAGCAGGCCGGACGCCATCCAGTTGTAGACGCGCAGCATGTAGGCGCGCAGCCCGGCATCCAGCGTCGCGGCTGTGGCGGCGCTTGCCGGCGCATACGTCCGGAAGTTGGGAGTGTAGGCCATGGCCCGGTAATTCCTCAGACGTGGGCGTGATGCCCGCCGTTAGCCGTCTATGTTGGATGAATCTCGAACGGGATCAAGATAATAAACCGCAACCTGCCTCAGGCGCGGGCCGGCGCGGCGGCAAATGCCGCGGCGATGGCCGTCCATAACGGCTTGCGGGCCAGATCAGCATCCAGCGGCAACGCCCGCTGAGGCTGCTTGTCCCCGCGCGGCAGGGCGTCATTCAGCCAGGTGCGGCGGTCAGACAGCCCCCAGGTGAGCACTCCCATGGTCGCCGGGCAGCTTAGCACAGCGTCCAGGTAGGCCCGTGCGTGGCTGGCGACCGCGGCATCACGGGTGGACGCATCGCCAGCGATGCGGTTGTCGCGCACGTCCAGTTCGGTGATCACGATCTTATAGCCCATGGAAGCGACGTCATTGCAGAACTTCGCCAGCCGCGATTCATCGAACTCCGCCACGCCCGCCTCCAGATGCGCCTGCAAACCGAGCGCTTGCACCGGCGTGCCTTGCGCTCGGAGCCGGGCCAGCAGCGCCAGCATGTCGCGGCGTTTCTTCTCGTGGATCGGCCAGGTGTATTCGAGGCCAAAATCGTTGATGCAGCGCAGCGGCGCCGGGTCAGCCGCGGCGCAGGCGTGGAATGCCACGTCCAGGAACCGCGGCCCCATCGCCTGCGACCAAATGGTGTCGCGCAGCCCCAGCGCCCCCTGAGCCGCCGGGTCGAGCACCTCGTTCACCACGTCCCAATGCACCACTTTGTCGCGGCAATGCTCGGCGACCGCCTGGATGTGGCTGCTCAGCAGGCGTTCCGCGTTGCCGGGCGTGATTTGCTGGACGAGCCAGGCTGGATTGTGCTCGTGCCAAAGCATGGTGTGGCCGCGGACCTGGATGCCGCGCCGGGCCGCGAACGCCATCAGCGCGTCGGCCCCTTTCCAGTCCCATCTGTCCGGCTCAGGGCGCAACTGGCCCCATTTGAAAGCCGTTTCCCCGGTGATCATGCCGCACTCGGCACGGACCCGCCGCATGTAGGCCGGGTCACCCGCAAGTATGCGATCGTCGATTGCCGCTCCGAAGAAGCGGTTGCCCGCCATGGCGCGCTCGTTCAACCCCGGCGCCGGGGCGGACGCGGCGCCGGACGCCAAGGCGCCGCCCGCGACCAGCACGGCTCGGCGACCTATGAACGAAGTGGGCGGGGTCATCGGCGCACTCCTCCTCCGACCCCGCCCGGTTGGGCGTTACGCCGCGATGGCTTCCGGCTCGGCCACCGGCAGGCGGGCCCGGATCAGCTTCTCGATACCACGAAGGTGTGAACGTTCCGTTGCGTCGCAAAAGCTGATCGCCATTCCCGCATTGCCCGCCCGCGCCGTGCGGCCGATGCGGTGCACGTAGCTCTCGGGGATGTTCGGCAGGTCGAAGTTGATGACGTGGGTTATGCCGTCCACGTCTATGCCGCGCGCCGCGATGTCGGTGGCGATCAGCACGGGCACGGTGCCCGCCTTGAACGCCGCCAAGGCGCGCTCGCGCTGGCCCTGGCTCTTGTTGCCGTGGATTGCCGCGGCCCGCTGGCCGGACGCTTCGAGGTGTTGCACGACCTTATCGGCGCCGTGCTTGGTGCGGGTGAACACCAGCGTGCGGCCCATGTCCTTGCGCTTGAGTATGGACGACAGCAGCGCCCGCTTGCGCGCCGTTTCCACGAACACAACGGCCTGCTCGACGCGGTCCGCCGTCTTGGCGACGGGGGTGACGGCGACGTGCACCGGGTCGCGCAGGAGGGCGGCGGCCAGGCTTTCGATCTCCTTCGGCATGGTGGCCGAGAAGAACAGCGTCTGACGCTGCTTGGGGATGTAGGACACGATCTTCTTGATCGGCACGATGAAGCCGAGGTCGAGCATGTGGTCGGCCTCGTCCAGCACCAGCACCTCGACGTTGCCGAGGTTCACCGCGCGGTCGTTCATGTGGTCCAGCAGGCGGCCCGGGGTGGCGACGAGCACGTCCACGCCGTTGTCCATGGCGCGGGCCTGTTTCGGCTTCGGCACGCCGCCGAACATCAGCGCGACCCGAATCGGCGACCCGGCGGCGTAGGTGCGGAAGCTCTCGGCGATCTGACTGGCCAACTCGCGGGTCGGCGCCATGACCAGGCACCGCGTGCCCTTCTTGCCCGGATGCTTCCGCTCGTTGAGCAGGCGCGTAAGGATGGGCAGTGCGAAGGCGGCGGTCTTGCCGGTGCCAGTCTGGGCGATGCCCTGCAGGTCGTGGCCGGCGATAACGTGGGGGATGGCCTGCGCCTGGATCGGCGTCGGCTCGGTGTAACCCGCGGCGGTCAACGCGCCGAGCAGGGGCGCGGCGAGGCCGAGGTCGTTGAAGGATGTCATTGAATGCTTTCGTGATGCGGACGCGCCATCGCGGGAGTGCTCGGGTGCGTCACTCGCGATCGACAGGACCACGAACCGGCGCAGAACACTGGATGGGAGCGAAGGCCCGGCGAGGTTGCCGGGGCGAGGCATCAAGGTGCGCGAGCGGACGTATGACGCTGCACCGCAGCAAAGTCAAGGAAAACTGCGGTCGCGTGCGATGGTGCTAGGGTCTGTCCATGAGCGCACGTGAGCAGGCTGCTTGGACGACACAGCGGTTTTTCGACTGGGGAGATCGGCAAGACGGTCGGTTCGAGTTCGACGGTCTCCGGCCGGTCGCGTGGTCGGCGGGACGATCGATCACGTCGCGATCATCCATGACCTTAACCGCTTGCTCGGCGTCGGTTTGCAGGATTCGGAGTGTCGCGCCCTCAGCCAAGACGCAGGTTTTGCGACCGCGGGCGGCGCGGTTCGCTACCCCGATGCGCTGGTCACCTGCTCCAAGCAGGACGGCCAGGCCCGCCTTGTGGAGAACGTCGTCGTTGCGTTCGAGGTCGTCAACCCGACCAGCGGCCGGAACGACCGCATCATAAAGGTGAGGGAGTAGGCCGCCGTTCCGACCCTCCGCCGCTATGTCATCATCGAGTCCACCGCGACCGGCGTGCTTTGCCTGAGCCGCGCCAGCGGGGACGCGTCGTGGACGGCGATCACCCTCGACCGCGAGGACACTTTGGACCTCCCCGAGATCAACGTGCAGCTCGCAGTGGCGGACCTGTATGAGGACGTCGCGCTGCCCGATTGACGCGACACGCGGGCGCGTCGGAAGACCACCACCATGGACAGCGTCATCCTGGCGGAGGACTTGGCCGGCATGCGCTCCCAGGCGTTGGGCCTGGCCGACGCGGCGGGCCTGCACCCGCGCATGATCGCGCTGCACCCGCGGCCGCCTTGGTCCCTGCTCCCCGGCCGGCTGTGGCCCGCGCCGCTGCGCGCGGTCGGGCTGACCGCCCCGCCCGAACGCCTCGTCATCGGCTGCGGCGGCAAGCCCGCCCCCGTGCTCGCCGCCCTGCGCCGCCGCGGCCGGCTGACGGTGCAGATCCAGCATCCCCGCATGAATCCGCGCCTGTTCGACCAGTTGGTGGTCACCCGGCACGACGCGCTGGCCGGCCCCAACGTCATCGTCACCCGCACCGCGTTGCACCGGGCCACTGCCGCACGGCTGGCAGCCGCGCGCGTAGAATGGGCGGAGCGGCTGGCGCACCTGCCGCGGCCGCTGGTCGCCGTGCTGGTCGGCGGCAGCAACGGCCGCTACCGGCTGGAGGCGGCGGAAGGCGCGGCGCTCGCGGGGCAACTCGCCGCCATGATGCAGGCGGACCGGGTCGGCCTCGCCGTCACCCCCTCCCGCCGCACCGCGCCCGCCGTGCAGCTTGCGTTGCGCGACGCGCTGGCCCCGCTCGGCGCCCACGTGTGGGACGGCGCCGGGGAGAACCCGTATTTCGGCCTGCTCGCCAGCGCGGACGCCATCGTCGTCACCATCGACAGCGTCTCGATGGTCTCTGAGGCGGTCGCCACGCACGCCCCCGTCCTGCTGGCCGAACTGCCGGGCCGCTCGCGCCGCATCGCGGCCTTCCTGGACGGGCTGCGCGCGGACGGTCGAGTGCGGCGTTTCGCCGGGCGGCTCGAGATGTGGGAGACCTCGCCGCTGGACGACACCGCGGAGGCGGCCGATACCCTCCGCCGACGCTTGGGATTCTGAGGAACAATGCTGGACATCCGGACCTTCGACGCGCGGCAGGGCGGCAACGTGCTCTACAAGGCGCTCGCGCACCCCCTTGCCGCCGAAGCCCTGGCTACCCTCGCCGCCGGGCTCGCGACCCCGTTGGCCGTCTACGACCCGGACGGCGTGGCCGACGCGCTGTTCGCGCTTAACCCGCAGATGCCGCCCCCGGCCGAGCTCTACGTCCACGATACCGAGCAATTGGGCCAGCGCCGCGCCGGCTGCCGCGCGCTGCCGCTCAACGACTTGGGCAGTTCGGCCGCCGCCGCCCTGCTGGTCGCCAGCTTCGACTCCGCCCGGCTGCGCGACCGCGTCGCGCCGCTGTTGCCGCCCGGGATGGCGCTGGCCTCGCTGGACGGCGCGCGCCTGCCCGAGGCGATGCTGACCAATCCGCGCCGCTATCTCGATCCACTCAATTTCGCCAACAACTACGCCTTCTTCCGCGACGCGGACGGGCTCAGCACGCGGCTGGTCACCGCCAACTACTGGGCCCGCTACGGCGCGGCGTCCGTGCGGCTGTGGCTGCGCCTGTTCGGCGAGGACGGCGCGGTGCTGGCCGAGTGGGAGCAGACGCTGCCCGAGGGCGTCGGCGGCGTGGCGATCGACAGCGCCGAGGTGCGCGCCCGGTTCGGCCTGCCGGCGTTCCGTGGCCAATTGTTCGTGCACGCGATCGGCGTGGCCGGGCACGACGTGGTGAAATATGCGCTCGACACCTACGGCGCCGGCGGGGAGCCGAGCCTGTCCTGCACGCACGACGCCAACGCCTGGCCGTCCGACCGCTACGCCGGGCTGCCGGCGCCGCGAGCGGACGAGCGGGTGGTGCTGTGGGTGCAGAACAGCCACGCGGCGCCGATCCCGGCCGGCGCGCTGGCGCTGGACCGCATGGGCGCCGAGGAGCCGGTGACCTTGGATCGCGCCGTGCCGCCGTTCGCCACGGTGGCGTTGGACGTTGCGGAGCTGCTGCCCGGCCTGCAATGGCCCGCCCAGATTGAGCTGCGGGCCGGCCGCCACATGGTCCGCCCGCGCTACGAGGTGGTGCAGAACGGGCGCACCCGCATCGCCCACATCAACGTCGAGCGGGCCGACCTCCGCCCGGACCCGGGCATTCCGGCGCTATCGAACCAGCTGGGCCGCGGCTACCTGCTGCCGTTCCCCGTGCTGCCGCCGGACCGCTTCTCGACCGTGGTGCAGCCGACCCCGATGGCGGAGAGCCAGGCCGACCTGCCCATCCGCATCGACGTGTTCGCCGCCGATGGGCGCCTGGTTGCCGAGAAGTTCCTGGGCCGCCTGCCGCGCAACCACGACCTGGCGCTGGAGGTGACGGAGCTGGACGGGGAAGGCGGCCATGCCGAACTGGTTTACGACTTCCGCGCCGGCGGCGGCGCCGATGGCTGGCTGCACTGCTTGGCGCGCTACCAGGACCGCCGCAGCGGCCACGCGGCGGAGACCAGCTTCGGCGCGCACATCTTCAACACGCTGATGACCTACAAGGGCGAGCCGCAATCCTACAGCGGCCCGCCGCCGGGGCTTTCGACCAGCCTGTTTCTCAGGCTGGGCGACGCGGGCCGGCGCTCCTTCGCGCACCTCACCTACCCGGCGTCCGCCGCGTGGCATCCGACCTCAACCACCCGGATGCTGCTGCACGACGGCGAGGGCGCGTTGCTGGACGAGCAGAGCCTGGCGATCCCCTGCTCCGGTTCCGCCATGGTGTGGCCGGACGCGGTGTTCGATGCGGCGCTGCTGCGCCAGGCCGGGCCGCGCGGCTACGTGATGGTGGATGACCGCACCTGCCGGCTGTTCGGCTATCACGGCTTGACGGACGATCGCGGCGGGTTCTCGTTGGACCATATGTTCGGGTTCTGAGCGGACGCTGGCGAACCGTGAGGCCAGGGCTCGACCCTGGTAGTCACGGCGTCGCTAGCATAGCCGGATTGCGTTCGAAATCGGCATCCACGCGCCGCGCCGTGGATGGCAGGGTCAATCCCTGGCTTGACGAGCTTTCGTAAAAAGCTAGGACCGGTTGTAGATGTACTTCATCGACAGCCGCGTCTTGCACGTCGGCGACTCTATCATCGCGGTCAGACGGTCGCCCCTCACTTGGCCGCTCATGTGCGTGGCGCCGGACGTTGCTTCGATCGTGCCGTCATAGGCGACCGGCGAGGCAAACAGCACGACCGGGGTGTAAGCGTACCAAAGCACGCCGTCGCCGACCATGATGACGCGTTCGGCCTGCTCGGTCGGGCAACCTGGTCCGCCGGCTAGTTGGGTGATGCGGCCCTGGTAGCTGCCGTCGTACTTGCGGGCCTCCGACGCGGTGAGCGGCACGGCGACCCCCACGGCGTCGAACACCACCTGCGACGGCGCGTTCAGACTGGACTGACAGCCGCCCAGCAGCAGCAGAATGGCGGCGGACGCGAGGCGAAACGGCATGGCCACGTTGCAATCACTCCTTAAGGCGGGCCTCAACGCGGGCGCACGCTAGCCGCTCCCCAAGGCGTGCGCCATGCATCACCACCCCTTAACATGCATTGCGCGCACCGCGCGCTATAGCTTTGACCTGACGACTCCGGCACACCACTATGAGTCTGTAGCTGATCGCCCATATCGCTTTCAACGGAGGCAGGCGAGCCCACAATGTTGATCACACGGCGCCAAGGATGGGAACTGCCGGAGAGCGAGGCGACTGCCGAGTCAGCCGTGCTCGGGCGACGCGCGGCCATGGCGGCGGGGGCCGGGTTGATCGCGGCCGGGTTCGCCCGGCGCAGTTTGGCGGCTACGACCGATGCCCGCTACCCGGCTGGCCGAGCGATCACGCCGGAAGCGGATGCGACCACCTACAACAACTACTACGAGTTTGGCGACGACAAATCGATCTACCGGGCGGCGCAGCGCTTCGACGTCAGCCCTTGGACGATCGAGTTCGCCGGCATGGTGGCCAAGCCGCGGAAGATGGATCTAGCGGACCTGCTGAAGCAAGTGCAGCTGCAGGATCGCGTCTACCGGCACCGCTGCGTCGAGGCATGGGCGATGACGGTGCCCTGGACCGGCTTTCCGATGACGGACCTGCTGAAGGTCGCCGCGCCCACCGGGTCGGCGAAGTACGTGGTGTTCGAGTCTGCGGCCAATCCGCGCACGATGCCCGGCGTCCGCAACAGCCTATATCCCTGGCCATACGTCGAAGGCTGCACGATGCAGGAGGCGCAGAACGATCTCGCCTTCATGGCGACTGGGATGTATGGGCACGACCTGCCCAAGCAGGATGGCGCGCCAATTCGGATGCACCTTCCGTGGAAATACGGCTTCAAGTCGGGCAAGGCCATTGTGAAGGTCACCTTCACCGACATGCAGCCGGAAACCATGTGGCACGCCATCCAGCCGTCCGAGTACGGCTTCTGGGCGAACGTGAACCCTGACGTGCCGCATCCGCGGTGGAGCCAGGCGACCGAGCGGCTGATCGGAACCGGCCAGCGCGTGCCGACCGTGATCTGGAACGGCTATGGCGAGTGGGTGGCGGGCATGTATGCCGACAAGACCTCGGAACGGCTGTTCGTGTGATGCTCGCAAAGATCCTCGCCGTGCTGTCGGCGGCGCTGCTGGTCGGCGCGGTGGCGCTTGGCACGCTTGGTCCGCCGGACTTCTCGTTGGGCGACGCGCTGTCCGCAGCAGACCACGTCCGCATGGCGGCCATCGAGGGGTGGGTGCGCGCGCGCCTGTCGTCGTGGGTTTGGAGCCACCCGGTGACTGCCCTTCTGGCCCGCCCGCTATGGTTGGCGCCGGCCGCGGTCGGGCTTCTGCTGGCCGGTGGCGCGATGACGGCTGCGACGTCGCAGAAAGCGCCTAATTCACGCCGTCGCCGGTCGTGAATCGTCCGCGTTAGGGTGTTGACGCTCTAACTCGCCGTTGACGTCGTTTCTTCCCAATTGTGACGCAATCAGACAAGAAGGCGTCACATCCACGACACAACTGCATGCTTAGATAGCCTCATAAGTGCAGGGACCGTGTCATGCAGACTGTGCAGCAGCAGCCCACCCCGGCCGTGCGACCCGTCGCAGCCCTGCTGGACGACGTTCTCTCGCCGGCGGCGATGGCGCAGCACCTGCGCCGCACCAGCGGAAGCGCCGCGCTCTGCTTCGCCCAGGCCATGCACGAGGGCTCCGCTTGGGCCAACGAGGCCTGGGGCGCCTACTGGGCCGACGTGATCAAGGCCGTCTAGGGATACAGCGCCTCCGACCCCCACTGGTCGCCGTCCCGGCGATACACCCGGCGGTCGTGCAGGCGAAACGGCATGTCCTGCCAGAACTCCACCGACTCCGGCCTCACCCGGTGGCCGGTCCAGTGCTCCGGCCGCGGGATGCTGTCGCCGGGGTAGCGGGCATCGCACTCGGCCACCCGCCGCTCCAGCTCGGCGCGGCTCGGCAGCGGGCGGGACTGGTCGGACGCGATGGCGCCCAGGCGGGATACGCGGGCGCGGCTGGCGAAGTAGGCGTCGGCCTCCGCCGGGCTGACGGACGTGACGGCTCCCTCGACGCGCACCTGCCGCCGCAGCGTCTTCCAGTGGAACAGCAGCGCGGCGTGGGGGTTGGCCGCCAGTTCGCCGCCCTTGCGGCTCTCGTCGTTGGTGTAGAACACGAAGCCGTCCGCATCGACTCCCTTCAGCAGCACCATCCGCACGGAGGGCCGTCCGTCGGGCGTGCTGGTGGCCAGCGCCAGGGCGTTGGGGTCATTCGGCTCGGTCTGCGTCGCTTCCGCCAACCAGTCCTGAAATAGCCGGAGCGGGTCGGAAACGACGGGAACGGGACGCGGGGGAGCAGGCGAATTCGTGTCGGGCATGGCTGGACCTCTCTGCCTCCCAAGTCTGGGCACCCAAGCATTGGCACTCAAGTGTGGGACGGCCCACCCGCTTCGCCAAGCCGCTCATGCGCCAAGCCGCCCCTTCCCATGCCTGCCCGCCTGTGCGACCACGCCCGACTGCTGCAGTCCTTGAGGATCACCGCCATGCCGGACGCCGAAACGCTGGCTAAACCCGCCAAGGGCAGCCTGATGGCGGGCAAGCGCGGCCTGATCATGGGCGTGGCGAACGACCGCTCCGTCGCCTGGGGCATCGCCGCCGCCTGCGCCGCCCAGGGCGCCGAGCTGGCCTTCACCTACCAGGGCGACGCGCTCGGCAAGCGGGTCCGCCCGCTGGCGCAGGGCATCGGCAGCCAATTGGTGATCCCGTGCGACGTGGCGACCGACGAGGGCATCGACGCCGCATTCGCGACGCTGCGCGAGAGCTGGGACGGGATCGACTTCGTGGTCCACTCGATCGGCTGGGCCGACAAGGCCTACCTGCGCGGCAAGTACATGGACACGCCGCGCCACGCCTTCCTGACCGCGCTCGACATCTCGTGCTACTCGTTCACCGCGGTGTGCGCGCGGGCCGCGCCGATGATGCGGCCGGGCGGGTCATTGGTGACCATGACCTACTTGGGCGCCGAGCGGGTGATGCCGCACTACAACGTCATGGGCGTGGCGAAAGCGGCGCTCGAGGCATCGGTGCGATACCTTGCCGCCGACCTGGGCGGGCAAGGGGTGCGGGTCAACGCGATCAGCGCCGGGCCGATCAAGACGCTGGCGGCCAGCGGCATCGGCGACTTCCGCTACATCCTGCGCTGGAACCAATACAACTCGCCGCTGGAGCGCAACACCACCATCGAGGAAGTCGGCGGCGCCGCGGTCTACCTGCTGTCGGACCTGTCGTCGGGCGTGACCGGGGAGGTGCACCACGTCGACAGCGGCTACCACATCGTGGGCATGAAGAACCCGACGGCGCCCGACATCACCGTCGCCGCCGCCCCGGAGTAGCCTGCCGCCGTGAGCCACAACACCTTCGGCCACCTGTTCCGGGTCACCACGTGGGGGGAGAGCCATGGCCCCGCCATCGGCTGCGTGGTCGACGGCTGCCCGCCGCTGCTGAGCCTGACCGAGGCGGACATCCAACCCTATCTGGAGCGTCGCCGCCCGGGTCAGTCGAAATTCACCACTCAGCGGCAGGAGCCGGACACGGTGCGCATCCTGTCCGGCACGTTGGACGGCCGCACCACGGGCACGCCGATCGCGCTGCAGATCGACAACGTGGACCAGCGCTCGCGCGACTACGGCGACATCGCCGACCGCTTCCGCCCGGGCCATGCGGACCTGACCTACGCGCTGAAATACGGCATCCGCGACTATCGTGGCGGCGGCCGGTCGTCGGCGCGGGAGACGGCGATGCGGGTGGCCGCCGGCGCCGTCGCCCGGCGCGTGCTGGACGGCGTGCGCATCCGCGGCGCGCTGGTGCAGATGGGTGGGCAGGCCGTGGACCGCGCCCGGTGGGACTGGGACGCGGTGGCCGCCAACCCGTTCTTCTGCCCCGACCCGGTGACCGCGGCGCTGTGGGAGGAGCAACTGGGCGCCGTGCGCAAACGCGGCTCGTCGGTGGGCGCGGTGATCGAGGTGGTCGCGGACGGCGTGCCGCCAGGGCTGGGCGCCCCTCTCTACGCGAAGCTGGACGCCGAGATCGCCAGCGCCATGATGGGCATCAATGCCGTGAAAGGCGTGGAGATCGGCGCCGGGTTCGCCGCCGCCGCGCTGCACGGGGAGGAGAACGCCGACCCGATGCGCATGGTGGACGGCGTGGTCGCGTTCGACGCCAACCATGCCGGCGGCATCCTGGGCGGCATTTCCACCGGCCAGCCGATCGTCGTGCGCTTCGCCGTCAAGCCGACCAGCTCCATCCTGCAGGCGGTGCAATCCGTGACGCAGCAAGGCGGCGACGCGGAGGTCGCGACACGCGGCCGGCACGATCCATGTGTGGGCATCCGCGCTGTGCCGGTCGGCGAGGCCATGCTCGCCTGCGTTTTGGCTGATCATTTGCTGCGACATCGTGCTCAAAACCCACACGCGCCGACCATCGCGCACTTACCTGTTAACTAAGGCTACACCTCACAGGCTTGTGACTCGGGAGGGAGATGCTTCGCTCCCTAAGTTACAACTCTGATGACAAAAACCCCTGACTCGATTGACTCTGCAGCCCTTCGAGCATTCGTCGACGGGTTTGGGAAACGGGCCTGGGCCGAGCGGCTGACGTCGCTGGAACAGGAGGCTGGCAAGCCAACCCGAGTGGGTCGCGCCGTCCTGCAGCGTCACGTCGTCGAGCTGACTGTGAATCGCTGGTGCAAGCCGGGCCGCAACCGCGCGCCCAGCCTGGCGGAGCGCCGCATCGCCAGTTTGGCGGCGGATGCCAGCCGGCTGTTCGACTCGCTTCCTGGTCGAAGCCGCGATCGTCTGCGCGACAGCCTGCGCACTGCCGCCGAGGGCGACAACACCCTCATCCCCGCCTTCCACCTGCTGCGCACCGCCGCCATGCAGCGCCAGCGCGGGTTCGACGTGTCGTTCGCCGGGCTGGAGGACGACGCCAGCTTCGACCTGCTGATCCACCGCGACGGGCACGAGGCGGAGGTCGCATGCGATGTCGTGTCTGCCGAGGACGGGCGCGGCGTGCATCGCGGCGCGTTTTCCAGCCTCTGCGACCGCGTGGACCCGGAGCTGCAGACCTGGCTGGCCAGTCACCCCGGCCGTTACCTTCTGAAGCTGACCCTGCCGCAGGGCTTGAAGGACCTGCCCGAGGGCGACGCGCTGGGAGCCCTGCACGGCCGCATCTCGACCATGCTGTCCACCATGCGCCGCGCCGACCACGACGAGGCGGCGGTGCTGCGGCTCGACCCGCTGATGCTCGCCGCCGCCCAGGCCGACGAGCTTGGGCTGATGCCGCGACTGCGCAACGAGTTCGGCCCGGAGGCGCACTTGGCGGTGACGTCCGCCAACAACAACCTGTTCGTCCTGGCGGCGCGCGCCGGGCAGGAGAACGAAGTCGCCGTTGCGATCCGCCGCCGTATGACCGCGATCGCGCCGGCCCGGCTGACGGGCTCCCGCCCCGGAATCCTGGCGATGTTCATCGAGGACACCGACAAGACCGAGTGGCGGCTGTTGCAGGAGCGCATGGATTTGGAGGGGGAGGCGAGGCAGTTCCTCACCAACCCCGGCGCGCGATCCGTGGTCGCCGTCTCGTGTTGTTCGCGGCTCGAGATGTTCGGGATGGCGGGTCCGGCCGACGCCGGCGAGTTGCGGTTCCGCAATCCGTCGCACCCGGCCGCCAAGGTTCCGGCGCTCGCCCCCGCCGTCACGTCGTCGATCTAGGCGAACGAGCATGATGGACGAAGCCGAATACGACCGGATGCTCGCCGAACTCGACCGTTTGCTGAACGACCCGGACAGCCGGATGGAGCCCGACAAGGTTTGGCAACTGCTCGCGAGGCTCGCGGATCAGGACGGTCTGCCCACTCCCGTTTAGCAGTCCGCCCAATCGCACGTCGTCGCTCCCGAGCTTGACCCGGGCAACCGGCGCCGTTCACGCGTCGCCCTGGCATGATGCGGTTCACATCCTCATGTCCAGCGCCATTGAAGGCATCGCCGCAATCGGGTGCGCCGCCAAGCCGTGGAGTTCGGCGGCGAGTTGGGCCGGGTTGGTCCAGCCGGGCGCCCGTTGCATGGCGCGAAGCCAACCGGCGCCGTCGATCAAGAATTGAGCGCCGGGCAGCTCGGTCGGCGGCAGGCCGGCGACGATGGCGTAGGCGGCCGGCAGCGCGGCATCGTCGGCCACGCAGATGCCGGGGGACGGCGTCGCCGCGGGGTCGGCCAGGATGGTGGTCACGCCCGCAGCCGGCGGCGCGGCGCCGAACACCAGACGCACGACACTGCCCCGCAGATCGGTCAGCGACACGGTTGCGCCGTCCGCGCACCGCGCTTGCAGGCCGGGCGCCTGGAGCGGCGGCGACCAGGCGCCGGACGCGTGGAAAACCAGGCCGGCGTTGTGGGCGCGGATGGCGTCGATGAGGTTCCAGCGCTCGTCGTCGGGCAAGGCGGCGGCAAAGCCGGGCATGGCAAGGCGGCCATCGGGCGCCGGGATGCCGTGCGCCAGCCACCAGAACAGCTCGCCGTCGCTGTGCATCCAAAGGTGCGCGGCGGTCAGGTCCGCGGGCGGCACGGGCAGGTTGGCGGCGGCGGGGCCGTCGCCATGGCCGTCGGCGCCGTGGCATGCGGCGCAGTGGGCCGGGTATAGCGCGGCGCCCTGCACGATCGAGGCGACGGCGAAACCGGTGGGGGAACGGTAGAAGCTCGTCGGGTAGGCGGGGACGAAAAGCAGGTCCAAATGGGGGATCGCGAACCAGGCGACCAACGCGGCGATGGCAGCCGCGGGCAGTCGCAGGCGGCGCAGCGCCAGGGCCGCGCCGAGCAGGGAAGCGGCGGCGGCAAGCGCAGCCAGCGCGTAGAGCACCTCATTGCGGAAATCCGCATCCTCGCCGATCGTTTCGAGCGTGAACTGGTGTGCGAAGGGCCACACCGGCTGCTCGTGCATCGAGGGCGGCAGACTGCTCAGCACGGTCGCGGCGGTGACGATCGCCAGCCCGAACCCGGTTTGCACGGCGATGCTGCGGGCCAGGGTCCGGCAGGCCTGGTCCGGGCGGGTTCGCAGCAACGCCGGGGCAAGGCGGTAGCGGTTCACCCACGCGAACGCGAACAGCACGCCGAACAGGGCGAGCTTGACCAGCGCCATCCAGCCATAGGCCGTGCCCATCAGGCCGGGGATGCTGTCGACCAGCACCCAGCCCTGGAACAGCGACGTCGCCGTGAGCGCCGCGACGCACAGCTTGCCCATGGGGGAGAACCATCGGGCCGCCGCGGCGCCGGTTTTCGCCGGGCCATGGCGCACCACCAGCAGCAGCGGCGCGAGACCGCCCAGCCAGGCGCCCGCGGCGATCAGGTGCACGATGACGCACGCGAGCAGAAGGCTGGGGCCGTCGTACATGGAGGCGGCGTGGCTGTGCCCGGCCTGCAACGCGAGCGCGGCCGCGGCCAGCGGCAGGGCGGGGACGGCGCGGCGCGCGACCGCCGCGGCCAGCGTCGCAACGAACTGCAGCGCGATCACGTGGCCGAACCGCGTGCCGGCGAGCACCGTCCGGACTGCGGCGAGCGAGACAACGCCGGCCATATCCGCGGACTGCGCCACCAGCCAGGCCAGCAAGCCGAGCATCGTGACGGCCAGGCTCAGGTTAGTCAGCAGCGACAAGCGCCGGCGGATCGCGTCCGCGGTGGACGGCATGGAGGCCAGCGCGCGCGGCGCCACGACCGCGCGGAACGCCAGCGCGCCGAACGCGCTCAGCAGCCCGGCGTCCGACAGGCCGCGCGCGAGCGCCAACGGCGCCCCGCCCTGGATGTCGAACGCCGGCAGCATCTACGGCTTGACCGTGAAGGTGAAGCTGCCCTCGGTCTTGTGCGTGTCCACGGCGGTGGCGCGCCAGACGACCCTGTAGGCGCCCGGCGCCAGCGGCTTCAGCGCGATGGCCAGGCGCGTGTCGCCGCCCGCCAGGTGGACGTCCCCGGCGGCGACGCTGGCGCCCGTCGCGTCCTGCACCGCAATGGCGCTGAACCGCGGCTCCACCGCCTCCGTGAAGTCGATCACCACCTGGTTCGGTGATTGTTGCACCGTGCTGCCGACGGCCGGCGTCGCGGTGCGCAGGAAGGCGTGGGCGAAAGCCGGGGCGCTGAATAGAGCGACGGCGGCGACGAGCAGGTTATGGCGCATGCGGGAGTCCTCTCATTGAAAGATCGGCTTGCCGAGCGAGGTCGGGAACAAGTCGTCGAAGAAGAAGTGGACAAGCGCCGCCGCGCCGACGGTGGAGCCCGCGGCCTTGTTGGCCGGGATCAGCGCCTCGAGCCCAATTTCGCCCCATCCCGTGAGGTAGGCCACGCCCGGCGCCACGGTCCAGGTCGTGCCCTTGGCGCTAGGTGAGGACGCCGGGGAGCTCCAGGTCACCTCGATCAGCGGGATGAGGTCGCCTAGGAAGCCGGGCAGTCCGATATCCCTCACCTGGGACTGCAAGTAGGGGAGGCTGTATTGGACGGAGAAGCCGCCGGCCCAGGCGTTGTTGGCGCCGTTGTTGAACTGCGCCGCGATCCCCGTGTCGAAGGGCGAGGACAGCGTCGGGCCGGGAGGTTGCTGGAGCTGCTTCAACGCCCTGTCGGCGACGACGTAGCTCAGCTCCCCGGTGATCGCGAACGGCCGGGCGAACCCGATCGGCAGGTCGCCCAGGCCCTTGCCGAAATAGCCGGTGGGCGCGGTCGAACCGTGGCGGTCGCCGCCGGTGTGGGTGGCGCCCGTGCCGCCGATCTCGCGGACGATGCCGAGGGAGGCGACGAACTCGTGCTCGGCATTGGTGTAGGCCTGCCATTTGCCGGTGACGAACAGGTTGCCGAAGCCGCCCTGCGTCTTGGCGCCGTTCATCTGTTGGGTGACGTAGCCGTCGTTGAGGATGATCGCCGTGTTCGAGGTGATCGTCTTGTCGTATTCGAAACCGAAATTGTAGTTGTGGGTGGGGCCGCTGCCGCCATTGGCGCCGTCGCGGCTGTAGGTGAAGGCGGGGATGGACGCCTCGTCGGAAACGCCGGGGTCGTCGATGGTGAGGGTGACGGGGAACACGCGGCTGCCGGCGACCACGTGGGCGCGGGCGGGGAGCGCCGCCGCCGCCAGGCATGCGGCCAGGATGAAGCGCATAGGGTTGTCCTTAGACCTTGGTGCGGGCCGGCGAGCGCCGGTGCGGAGAGGCGGGTCAGGTCAGGACGGGTGGGCCTCGGGGGAGCGCGACGCGGCGCGGTTGGGCGGGCGGCGCGCGGGCGGGCGGCGGCAGGGCGACGCGGTCCGCCCCCCGGACGGACGGCCCGGGCAGCGCGGGCGCCATCGCGGGGATGACGGCCTGCATGGCCACGACGCAGAGCGGGCATAGCGCGCAGCCCGGCGTGTGCCGATGGCGCGCCGGCGCGTGGTCCGGCGTGGCCGGCGCATCCGCGTGACAGATGAGCCCGAGCGCGGCCGGCTCCGCCATCGACATGTCCGGCAGCGTCGCGCCGCCGAGCAACACCTGGCAGACCAACGCGAATAGGGCCAGCAGGTGGCCCAGTCGGTTAGGGTTGCGTGTCTGCCGCGCGGACATGGCTTGGTGCTAGCACGGGCGGATTTGGCGGAAAACTACAGGGGCAGCCTATCCACCCGTCCGCAGCGTCTGCTTGGCGATCGACATGCGGTGCACTTCGGTTGGGCCTTCGTATACGCGCATCAGCCGCACCTGCTGGGCGAACAGCTGCAGCGGCAGCTCCTTGGTCATGCCCATGGCGCCGTAGCATTGCATCGCGTGGTCGACCACGGCGGTCGCCATCTCGGTGCCGAACACCTTGATCATCGACGCCTCGGTGCGCACGTCGCCGCCGCTGTCGAGCGTCTGCGCGGCGGCCTGCACCATCAGACGGCAGGCGTGGATCTGCGTCGCGGCGTCGGCGATCCACCACTGGACCGCCTGGCGGTCGGCCAGCTTCACGCCGAACGTGCTGCGCTGCTTGGCATATTCGCACATCATCTGCAGCGCCCGGCGCGCGATGCCGACGCAGCGCGCGCCCATCTGCAGCCGCCGCACGTTCAGCCGCAACTGCATCGGGACGTAGCCCTGGCCCAGCGCGCCCAGCACTTGGGACTCCGGCACGCGGCAGTCCTCGAACACCAGTTCGTAGGTGCGCCGCCCGCCGAGCATCTGGATCTCCCGCTCGGTGATGAACCCGGGCGTGCCGCGCTCCACGATGAACGCGGTGACGCCGTCGGCGCGCTTGCCCTCCCCGGTGCGGGCCATGACGATCACAAAATCGGCGCTGGGCACCCGGCCGACCCAGATCTTGCGGCCGTTGATCACCCAGTCGGCGCCGTCCTTGACCGCCCGCGTGGTCATGGCGGCCGGGTCGCCGCCGGCCCCGGGCTCGGAGATGGCGATGGCGGACTTCATGCGGCCGTCCGCGTAGGGCTTGAGGTAGCGGTCGCGCTGGTCGGCGTTGGCCACCGCCAGCATCATGTGCAGGTTGGGCGAGTCGGGCGGGAAGGTGAACGGGACCAGCGTGCGGGCCAGCTCCTCCTCAACGCGCATCAGCGCGGTGGCTGGCAAATTGGCGCCGCCGAGCGCCTCGGGCACGTCCAACGCCAGCAGACCGAGCTCTTCGCATTTGGCGAGCAGCGGCGCCTCTTCCGCCTCGGTGAGGGAGTAGCGGCCGCCGGACGCCTCGCGCGCCAGGATCACCGGCTCCAGCGGCATCAGTTCGCGCTCGACGAACTTCTGCACGAGGTCCTGGAGCATCCGGTGTTCGTCGCTGCTGACCTGCATGTCCATGGTGCGTTCCTTTCCCTAGCGAGCGGGGTCGGCGAGGACGACGAGGCCGTCCACCGCGACCACGCCCTGCCCGTCCGGCCGAATGATAAGTGGGTTGATCTCCGCGTCCTGCACCGGCGCGCCGGCCAGGCGGGAGATGGCGGCGACCGCGCGGGCCAAAGCGGCCAGGTCGCCGCGCGGCAGGTTGCGGAAGCCGGACAGCGCGCGGAGTTCGGGCAGTTCGGCCACCATCTCGCGCGCCTCCGCCTCGTCCACCGGCGCGAGGCGCACGCTGAGGCTCGGCCGCAGTTCCGCAAGCACGCCGCCCATGCCCAGCATGACGACGGGGCCGACCTCCGGGTCGCGGCGGTAACCGAGAATCACCTCCGCCAGCCCGCGCTGCATGGGCGCCACCAGCACGCCGCGGATGCGCGCCTGCGGGAAGGCGGCGGCCGCGCGGCCCACCAGCGCCGCGACGCTGGCGGCGACCGCCTCCGGGCCAGCGACGTTCAGGTGCACCAGCCCGGCATCGGTCTTGTGCAGGATATCGGGGGACAGCAGCTTGACCGCCACGGGGACGTCCACGGCGCGAAGCTCCGCCGGGTCGCGCACCACCTGGAGGGCGGGCGTCTCGATGCCGAGCGCCGCGAACACCGCGCAGGACTGCGCCTCGTCCAGCGCGCCCACGCCTTGCACCGCCAGCGCGACCGGCGGCGCCTCGAACGGCCTTGGCCTGCGCCAGTTCAGGTAGGCGTGCAGCGCGTCGGCGCAGGTTTCGGGGGTGCGGAAGCCGGCCACCCCGGCGGCGTCCAGTTTGGCCAGCGCCTGTTCGGCCTGGGGCGCGATGAACACGGCAAGCGGCTTGGCCAGCACGTCGACGCACAGGATGTTCTCGTCCACCTGACCCGGCCGCAGCCGCGCGGTGTTGCCCAGCACCGCCAGCACCGCGTCGCAGTGGTCCGATGCCATCAACTCGGCCATCACGGCGGCGTATTGCTGGCGCGTGCCGCCCATCGGCAGGTCGATCAGCGGCGCGTCCGCCACCGCGGCGCCGGTGGCCGCCAATCGGGCGCGCATGTCGGCGGGCGGGCCGACGACGGAGTCGCCGAGGCCCCCCAGGCGGTCGAGCACCAAAGCAGCAGCGCCGCCGGTGCCGGTGACGGCGGACACCCGGCGGCCCCGCGGCGGTTGGCGGTCGACCACCAAACGCGGCAGCTCGACTAGGCCGTCCAGCGTGTCGACGCGCATGATGCCGTGGTCGCGGAAGAACGCGCTCGCCAGCTCGTCGCCGCCCAGCATGGCGCCGGTGTGGGAGGCGGCCAGTTGGCGGCCCGTCTCGGACCGGCCCAGCTTCAGCACCGCCACCGCCTTGCCCAGCGCGTGCGCGCGGCGGGCGGCGCGGGCCAGGTGCGCGGAGTCGCGAAACGTCTCGATGAACAGCAGCAGCACGCGGGTGGCCGGGTCCTCGATGACGATCTCGGCCAGCTCGCCGATGCCCAGGTCGCATTCGTTGCCGACCGACACCAGACGGGAGAAGCCCAGCCCGCGCGCTTGGATGCGGGTCATCAGCGCGCCCATCATGCTGCCGCTCTGGGACAGCACGCTGACCCAGCCGGGCAGGATCGTCTCCGCCTCGAACGCCGCGTTCACGCTCAGCGGCACGCCGTCGATGACGTTGAACAGACCCAGGCAGTTGGGCCCCACGATGCGCACGCCGCCTTCGCGCGCGATGGCGACCATGCGCTGCTGCAACGCGAGCCCGGCGGCGCCCACCTCGGCGAACCCGGCGGAGAAGATGGTCGCGACCTTCACCCCCGCCCTGGCGCAGCCCGCGATCGCGTCGGGCACGGCGGCGGCGGGCGTCATGATGAAGGCGTGGTCGATCGGGCCGGGCGCCGCCTCCACCGAGGGGTAGGCGGGCACGCCGAGGATCTCGGCCCGGCCCGGGTTGATCGGCGCCACGCGGCCGCGGTAGCCGGCCTTGTCCAGCAGGCGTTGGGCGCGGGAGTTGTGCTTCGCCGGGTCGGCCGAGGCGCCGATCAACGCGACGGCGCGCGGGCGGAACAGCGCGTCGGCCAGGGAGACGGTCATGCGCCGGTGAACCGCGGCGGGCGGCGGTCCTTCATCGCGGCCACGCCCTCATGGTAGTCGCCCGTTCGCCGCTGCCATGCCTGCTCGCTGGCCTCGCGCGCCGTCGCCGCCTCATAGGCCACGGCCAGGCCGGTGCGCAGGGTCTCGCGGAGGCTCGTGACCGCGAGCGGCGCGGACTCGGCGATCTCCGCGGCCAGCGCCTGGGCGGCGGCCGTGACCTCCGTCAGGGGCGCCAATTGGTCAGCCAGGCCGATCGCGACCGCCTCGTCGCCCGGCACGCGGCGGCCGGTGTAGAGCAGCAGCGCGGCGCGTTGCGGGCCGACCAGCCGGGGCAGCGTGGCGCTGAGGCCGAAGCCGGGATGGAACCCGAGCCGCACGAAGTTGGCGCTGAACCGCGCTTCCGCGCAGGTGACGCGAAAATCCGCCAGCACAGCCAGGCCGAGCCCGGCGCCGATGGCCGCGCCACGCACCGCGGCCACGATGGGCTTGCGGGTGCGCACGATGCGCGCGGCTTCGTCGTACAGCGTGCGGCCGGTGAGCGGGTCGCGCGGCACGCCGCCGCCGGGCGCGCGGTTCACCAGGTCCGCCCCGGCGCAGAAGTGCCGGCCGCGCGCGGCAAGCACCACGGCGCGGCAGCCCGGGTCGGCGTCGAGACGTTCCAGCATCTCGGCCAGGGCGATCACCAATGGCAGCGTGATGTGGTTGTTGGGCGGCCTGTCGATCTCGATCGTCGCGACGTGGCGGTTGCGGCTCAGGTGCAGGTCCGCCGGTTGGGTGTCGTCCATGTCCACGATCATGCCGCCTCGCGCGGCGGTCCGCACGTTTGCGGTTTGCGCCGATCCCCCCGACCGATCTACCTTATGTACGGACAGCACGACAAGTCAGAGGGGCCTACGATGGATCTTTCCAGTCCTCTCAAGGTGGGATTGCAGGACGCTTCGCCCGGCCCGACACGGCAATTGGCGGCGTTCACCGCCGGGCTGATACTGCCCAGCATCGACGCGTTCACCCGCCGCGCCGCCTGCCGGCACCTGATCGACACGGTGGGCGCGATGGTCGCCGGCGCGTCGCAGGCCGCCACCACCTCGGTGGCGCGCGCCTTCGACATGGCGGGCGTGGCGGGCGGCGACGTGCCGGTCCCGGGCCTGTCGCGCCGGTTCGACGCGCTGAACGCGGCCTACATCGGCGGCACGGCCGGCCATGGGCTGGAGCTGGACGACGGCTACCGTCCCGGCTCGGTGCATCCTGGCACAGTCGTCGTGCCGGCGGCGCTGGCCCTGGCGGCGCGGCGCGGGTCCAGCGGGGCGGACCTGCTGCGCGCCATCGTCGCCGGCTACGAGGCGATGTGCCGCATCGCCGCGGCCAGCCATCCGCGGGCGCGCTGGCGCGGGTTCCACAACACGGGCGTCGTCGGCGTGTTCGGCGCCGCCGCAGCCGCCGCCGTGCTGCTGGGCCTGGACGCGGACGGGGTGGAGAACGCGTTCGGCGTCGCCGCGTCCTCCGCCTCCGGCCTGTTCACCTTCCTGGCGGGCGGCGACGTGAAACGCACCCACCCGGGCCACGCGGCCCGCGAGGGGCTGATGGCCGCGCTGCTGACCGAAGGCGGCCTGGCCGGCCCGCGCGGCGCGCTGGAGTTCAAGGAGGGCTTCTTCAACGCCTATGCCGGCGGCGACAAGGACTACCGCGCCATCGATATCCTGGCCGCGGGCGACAACCACCCGAGCTCCGCTTTCGCCGTGGCCAACTGCTACATGAAGCCGCACGCCTGCTGCCGTCACATCCACTCGGCCATCGACGCGGTGACCGACATCGCGCGGGCGGAGCGCCTGGCGCCTGCCGACGTGGCGAGCATCGACGTCGGCACCTACGCCGTGGCCGCGTCCCATGCCGCGGTCGGCTGGACGGAGATGACGACCGCGCAGATGAGCTACCCGTTCGTGGTCGCCACCGCCCTGGTGCGCGGCCATGTCGGCCTGCACGATTTCGGCGACGCGGCCCGCGCCGACCCGGCGGTGCTGGCGATGGCGCCGCGCATCCACGTCGCGGTCGACCCGCAATGCGACGCCGACTATCCCCGCCTGCGCGCCGCCACCGTCCGCCTGACCACGCAGGATGGGCGGCGGATCGAGCGTTACGTCGCCGAGCCCTACGGCGCGGCGTCCAATCCGCTGAGCGACGCGGCGCTGGAAGCCAAGTTCCTGGAGCTGGCCAGCCCGGAGATCGGCGTCGACGCGGCCACGGCTGGATTGGCGGCGCTTTGGCGGGTCGAGGCGATGCCGGACGTGCGGGTGCTGATCGAGTCGCTGGCCTCGCGATAGCCGGCGCGCCAGGGCTCGAGATGCGGGTGTCTGGTCTAAGTTTTCGTTGTCGCACGATCATCCACCGTCATGGCCGGACTTGATCCGGCCACCCACGCGGCGCCCTTCGCACCATGATGCCAGCTCTCGGACCACCTCTTCGCGCGCGCTGCGCGGGCGCCCAAGTCAAGCTCGGGCATGCCGGTCAGTTCGGTCGGAGCATCAAGACATCGAGCCCGTCAGAAGCGCCTGCGGCCCGGTCAGTAGCCGCGCACCGGGTCGTAGAGGTTCGCCAGCGCCTCCCCCGCCTCAAACCGCCGGATCGCGTCGGCCACGTAGCGGGCGCGCGCCGCCCGGCTCGCCATGCTGGCCAAATGCGGGCTTACCGTCACCTTCGGGTGCGCCCACACCGGATGGCTTGGGGGCAGCGGCTCCTCGTCGAACACGTCCAGCACCGCGCCGCTCAACCGGCCGGCGTCCAGCGCGGCCAGCAGGTCGTCCAGCACCACGTGCGGGCCGCGCGCCGCATTCACCACGGCGGCGCCCGGCGGCAGCTTGGCGATCGTCTCGGCCCGGATCGCGCCGCGCGTATCGGGCGTATCGGGCAGCAGGCAGACCAGGATGTCGGACCGCGCCAGGAAGGTATCGCGTTCCCCGTCGCCCGCGAAACATTCCACGCCGGGCACGTCCTTGCGGCTGCGCGACCAGCCCACGACCCGGAAGCCCAGACCGGTCAGCATCGTGGCCGACCGGGCGCCGAGGTTGCCCAGGCCCATCACGCCCACCGTCACCTCCGGCGCGCACCGGCCGGACTGGTGGTCCTCCCACTTGGCCGCCGCCTGCGACAGCGACACGCGGCGCCACTCCCGCAGCAGCGACAGGCAGGCGAGCGCCACGTACTCGCCCATGCGCTGGCCCGGCTCCTCACCGCCCATGCGGACGAGGGGCAAATGGGCGGGCCAGGCCGGATCCTTCGTGATGTGGTCCACCCCGGCGCCAGGCGAAACGATCAGCCGCAGGTTCGGCAGCGACGCCAGGCGGCCGGGCTCGGGCGCCCACGGGAAAACGTAGCGCACTTCCTCCGGCGCCACCGACGGGTCGTCCCAGCCGAGCACCCGCAGGTCGGGGGCCGCTACGGCGAAATGCTCCTGCCACTCCGGCAGCGCCGCGGCGCCGCCGGATTTCACGAGCAGCACCGTCAATGGATCTCACCCGCCTGCATCACCGCCTGGCGCAGCTTGGCCGGGGTGAACCCGGGGTCGGCGCAGATGTCGAGGATGACCTTCTCGCGCCGGGCGATCAGGTCGATCGCGGCGGGCAGCCGCTTGACCGCGTCGGCCGGGATCACCACGGCGCCGTGCGCGTCGGCGTGGATCACGTCGTCATGCGCGCAGCACAAGCCGAACACGTTCACCGGCTGGCCGAACGACACCATGTGCACGTGCGCGTGGCTGGGCCCGACCTTGCCGCCGACGATCTGAAACCCGGGCGCCAGCATGGCGGTGTCGCGGAACGATCCGTTGGTGACGCAGCCGAGCGCGCCGAGCGCCTTGTGCACGGCGGAATGCACCTCCCCCCACCACGCGCCGTAGCCGGGCTCGTCGTCGAGGTCCTGCAGCATGACGATGGTTGGGAACGCGGCCTCCGCCACGTAGTCGTACCAGTCCAGCCGGTCCGCGACCTTGGACCGCGGCGCCTCCTTGGCGCGGATGAAGCCGACGCGGGCGAGGCCGATGATCGGCTTGCCCTCGGGCACCGCGGCGACCATGGGCGCCGTGGTGAAGCCGATCGCCCGGCGTTCCGGCACGACCAATTCCAGCCCGTTGCAGATGGTCGGCGTGTCCCATACGGCGAGTGCGTCGAGGTCGTCCTGGGTGAATGGATAGGGCATGGCTGGTCCTCCTGCTGTCGTTGCGGCAGCATCACCCGGGTGGCGGAGGGTGGCAAATGCCGATCGCGCGCGGTGGCCAGGCGGTGTATGGGGCGGCGCTCGGCATACTGATGCTGGATGCGCGGTTTGCTCGCGTGCCCGGCGACATGGGCAACGCGCTGACTTGGCCGTTCCCGGTGCACTATCGCGTGGTGCGCGGCGCCACGCCCGAACGCGTGGTGCTGGACGGAGCCGCGGGGTTGCTGCAGCCGTTCAAGGACGCGGCCGCCGAGCTGGTGGCGATGGGCGCAGCGGCGATCACGACCAACTGCGGCTTCCTGTCGCTGTTCCAGGCGGAGCTGGCGGCGCATGTCGGCGTCCCCGTTGCGACCAGCGCGCTGATGCAGGTTCCGTGGGTGCAGGCAACGCTGCCGCCCGGCCGCCGGGTCGGCGTGGTCACCATCAGCGCCGGCAGCCTCACCGCGGCGCACCTGGCGGCGGCGGGCGCGGCGGCGGACACGCCGCTGGCGGGATGCGACGGCGGGCGGGAGCTGTTCGATGTGCTGATCCGCGGCGCACGGGACGATCTGGACACCGATGCGGCGAAGGCGGACGTGGTGGATGCAGCGCGTGCGCTGGTGGCGGCCCATCCGGACGTCGGCGCGATCGTGCTGGAGTGCACCAACATGCCGCCCTACGCCGCCGCGGTGGCGGACGCGACGGGACTGGCGGTGTTCGACGCGGCGACGCTGGCGCATTGGCTTCACGGAGCGGTGCGACCGCGGCGGTGGCTGCAAGGTTGACGTCCAGCTCCCTCTCCCGTCCTTTCATCGGATAGGGAGAAGATGGAGAGCAAGATGACCCACCCCGCCATCGTCCCGGGCCGCGCCGCCGTGATCACCGGCGCCGCCAGCGGGATCGGCCTGGCCGCCGCGCAACGCTTCGCCGCACTGGGCATGGCGGTGTGCATGGCGGATGTCGACGCCAAGATGCTGGAGCGGGAGGCCGCCACGCTCGCCGCCACCGGCGCCAAGGTGATGGCCGTGCCGACCGACGTGAGCGACACCGTGCAGGTCGAGGCGCTGCGGGACCGCGCGATCAGCCAGTTGGGCGCCGTGTCGGTGCTGATGAACAACGCCGGACGGGAGATGAAGTGCGGCATCGACGCCGGGCCGGCGGTTTGGCGCGCGATCCTCGAGACAAACCTGTGGGGCGTCATCAACGGCGTGCAGGCGTTCCTGCCGGCGATGCGCGAGGGTGGGCCGGCCGCCATCATCAACACGGGGTCGAAGCAGGGCATCACCCTGCCGCCGGGCAACAGCGCCTACAACGTCAGCAAGGCGGCCATCAAGGCGCTGACGGAAGCGCTGGCCCACGACCTGCTCGGCACGCCGGTCACCGCCCACCTGCTGATCCCCGGCTTCACCTTCACCGGATTCACCCGCAAGCGCACCGCCACGAAACCTGCAGGCGCCTGGGTGCCGGAGCAGGTGGTGGACTTCATGCTGGACGCGATGGCGCGCGGCGACTTCTACATCCTGTGCCCCGATAACGACACGACGCGCCCGATGGACGAGAAGCGCATGCGCTGGGCGATGGACGACGTCATCCAGAACCGCCCGGCGCTGTCGCGCTGGCATCCGGATTACGCCGAGGCGTTCCGGGCCTTCATGGCCGAATGAGACGCACCGGCGCGCTGCGTCTGCTCTGGCCATCCATCGTCCGCTATCGCTGGGCCGCGCTGGGCGCCACCGTGGCGCTGCTGGCCTCCGCCGGGCTGGTGCTGGGGTTGGGCCAGGGACTGCGCCACCTGATCGACGGCGGGTTCGCCAGCGGCAGCCCGGCGCGGCTGAACGCCACCGCGGCGGCCATGGCCGGCACCATCGCGCTGCTGGCGTTCGCCACGGCGGCGCGGTTCGCGCTGGTCACCTGGCTGGGCGAGCGGATCGGCGCCGACCTGCGGCGCGCGGTGTTCGACCGGGTCATCACGCTGTCGCCCGCCTGGTTCGAGACGGCGCGCATCGGCGACGTGCTGTCCCGCCTGCAGGCGGACACGGCGGTGCTGCAGGCGCTGGCCGGGTCGGCGCTGTCGCAGTGGCTGCGCTCCGCCCTGCTGCTGGTCGGCGCATTCGGCATGCTGATCGTCACCTCGCCGCTGCTGTCCGGCCTGGTCGCGGGGGTGGTGCCGTTCGTGGTGGTGCCGCTGGTGGTGTTCTCCCGCCGGGAGCGCGGGCTGTCGCGCGTGGCGCAGGAGCGGTTGGCGGACCTCGGCGCGCTGGCGGAGGAGACGTTCGCCGCGCTGCGCACCGTGCAGGCGTTCACCGAGGAGCCGTTCGCCCGCGCCCGTTTCGCCGCCGCCACCGAGCAGTCGGTCGCTGCCGCGCGGGCCCGCATCCGCTCGCGCGCCGGCGTCATTCTGGTGGTGATCCTGCTGGGCTTCGGCGCCATCACCTTCGCGCTGTGGGTCGGCGGGCAGCAGGTGCTCGCCGGGCGGATGAGCGGCGGGGCGCTGAGCGCGTTCGTGTTCTACGCCGTGGTGGTGGCGACGTCCGGCGCCGGCCTGTCGGAGCTGTGGGGGGAGCTGCAGCGCGCCGCGGGCGCCGCGGACCGCCTCGCCGAGATCCTGGCCGAGCAGCCCGGGATCGCCGCCCCGGCGCGCCCCCGCGCCCTGCCCGCCCCGCCGCTCGGCCAGGTCGCGTTCGACCAGGTGGTGTTCCACTATCCGGCGCGTCCGGCCCGCGCCGCGCTGGACGGCTTCGATCTATCCGTGGCGCCCGGCGAGACGGTGGCGCTGGTCGGCCCCTCCGGCGCGGGGAAGACGACGGTGCTGCAACTGTTGCTGCGATTCTACGACCCGCAGGGCGGCGCGGTGCGGCTGGACGGGGTGGACCTGCGCGACGCCGACCCGGCCGAGGTGCGCGCCCGGCTCGGCCTGGTGCCGCAGGACCCGGTGGTGTTCGGCGCCGACGTCTGGACCAACATCCGCTTCGGCCGCCCGGACGCGACCGACACCATGGTCCGCGCCGCCGCGCGGGCTGCGCATTGCGACTTCATCGACGCGCTGCCGCAGGGCTGGGACACGTTCCTGGGCGAGAAGGGCGTACGCCTGTCCGGCGGCCAGCGCCAACGCCTGGCCATCGCCCGCGCCGTGCTGCGCGACCCGGCCGTGCTGCTGCTGGACGAGGCGACCAGCGCCCTGGACGCCGAGAGCGAGCAGGCCGTGCAGAGCGCGCTGGCGGCTCTGTCGCGCGGGCGGACGACGCTGGTGATCGCGCACCGCCTGGCCACGGTCCGCCGCGCCGACCGCATCGTCGTGGTGGAGGCCGGCCGCATCGTGGCGAGCGGAACCCACGACTCGCTGGTGCGCGGCGGAGGGCTGTACGCCCGGCTGGCGGCGCTGCAGTTCGGGGTGGAAGCGGTGGGTTAGGTGCGAGCTAACGATTTGACCTGGGTGGCGCCCGCGATCTTACCGTCATGCCCGGGCTTGACCCGGGCACCCACGCGACACCGACGCATTGGTCGGACAGGTTGTGGGCAGCAGTGATGCCAACGCGGCAGATACGCCATCGTCGGGGCGGCGTGGGCGCCCGGGTCAAGCCCGGACATGACAGCTTGAAAGCCAAACCGGCGCAACTTGACGCGCTTCGCGGCGAGGTGAAATTGGAACTTGCTCAAGTCGTCGTGGTCAGCGGGCCGAGGCATGCGTGTTCCCGTCGGCAGCTCGCACGGCGCAAGCACCCGCCAAATCCGCCCGCTTGACCGCACCGAATGTTTCGCGCTGTTTCCCGATCAAAATCGCGGGAGCGCACCATGCCCACATACACGTGCAAATCGGCGGTCGGCCTGGTGGACGCGCCGCGCAAGGCGGCCATCGCCGGCGCCATCACCCGCGCGCATGCCGAGGTGACCGGCGCGCCCGCGTACTTCGCGCAGGTCGTGTTCGAGACAGTCCCCGAGGGCGACCACTTCATCGGCGGCGCGCCGCTCGCGCACGAGCATGTCTTCGTCTACGGCCGCATCCGCGCCGGGCGCAGCGCCCTGGACCGGGCGGCGCTGGTGGAACGTTTGGTGGGCGGCGTCGCGGAAGCGGCGGGGCTGCCGCGCTTTGCCGTGTGGGTCTACATCCTGGAGCTGCCCGCAGCCGCGATGGCGGAGTTCGGCCATGTGCTGCCGGAGCCGGGAGGGGAAGCGGCCTGGACTGCGGCGCTGCCGCCAGCGGACCGCGACCGCATGCAGGCGATCGGTCAGAAATAGCCGTCCAGCGCCGCGTCCAAGGTCGCCGCCTCGCGCAACGGCGCAGCGCCGGGCCGCGGCGGCAGGCCGACCCGGTTGTGCCACACCACCCGCATCCCCACGCCGGCCGCGCCCGGCACGTCGGCGCTGCTGCCGGCGACGAACAGCGCGTCCTCCGCCGCAACGCCCAGCGCCGCCAGCACAGCGCGGTACGGCGCCGGATGCGGCTTGTAGAACCCGGCTTCCTCCGCGGTGACCACGGCGTCGAACGCCACGCCGCAACGCGCCGCCGCACGCCGGCCGAGACTGACCGAACAGTTCGTGACGACGCCCAGACGCAAGTCCTTTGCACGCAACCGAGCCAGCACGGACGGCGCCTCGGGCCACGGGCTTAGGCCGTCCCAAAGCGCGTGCAGCGCCGCGGGCGCGGACGCATCAAGCCCGGCATCGCTTGCCGCCTCCGCGACCAGGTCCTCGTACGGGCGATAGGCGCCGCAGCCGTACGTCAATTCCAAGTACCGCGCCCGCCAACGCCGGCCGGCGTCCTGGCTGCCCGCCGCCTGGTCCCAAACCGTCCAGCTGTCCAACAACGCGGTCAGCAGGTCGAAGACGACCGCGGTGGGTTCGCTCACCCGCCCATCATCTTGCGCTCGTGCGGCAGCACCCAGGCGCGGTCGAAGCGGCCCTCGGCGATGGCGCGCAGGGATGCGGCTTCCCGCTCGCCCTGGGCGCGCGCGGCCTCCAGCAGCGCGGGCGCCTCGGACGGGGTGATCGCCAGCACGCCGTCCTCGTCGCCGACCACGATGTCGCCGGGGTGCACCACCATGCCGCCGACGGTCACCGGCACGTTGATCTCGCCGGGCCCGGTCTTGTAGGGGCCGCGATGCGTCACGCTGCGGGCGTAGACGGGGAAGTCCCGCGCGCGGATCGAGCCGACGTCGCGGATGGCGCCGTCGATCACCATGCCGGCGGCGCCGAGGCTCTCGGCGAAGGTCGCCATGATCTCGCCGATGAGCGCCTGGGCCGCCTCGCCGCCGCCGTCGACCACCAGCACGTCGCCGGGCCGGCAGAAATCGAAGGCGCGGTGGATCGCCAGGTTGTCGCCGCCGCGGGTGCGCACCGTCACCGCGGTGCCGGCCATCGGGCGCGGACGGTGGTAGGGCACGAGCCCGACGGCGCCCGACAGCCGCGCCATGTTGTCGCTGAGCAGGGAGGTGGCCAGGCCACGCAAAGCTTCCAGCACCGCCGGGTCGGCGGCGGGGGCGGACGGGTTCTGGCGCCAGCCGAGTGGGTTCATGTCGCGTGCGCTCCTTGCAGGTGGGCGGACAGGCGCGGGTAGACGGCCCGGGCGTTGCCCTCGTAGATGCGGTTGCGGTCATCGGTCGTCAGCCACGGCACGGCGTCGATATAGCGCTTGGTGTCGTCGTAGTGATGGCCGGTCTCGGGGTCGATGCCCTGCACGGCGCCGATCGTCTCCGACGCGAACAGGATATTCCTAATAGGAATCACCTTGGCCAGCAGCTCCGCGCCGGGCTGGTGGTAGACGCAGGTGTCGAAGAACACGTTGCCCAGCAGATGCTCCGTCAGCAGCTTCTTGCCCATGTCCTGCGCCAGGCCGCGGTAGCGCCCCCAATGGTACGGCACGGCGCCGCCGCCATG
>CAXTBW010000022.1:0-54017 GCA_964242925.1 uncultured Acetobacteraceae bacterium | reverse complement strand
TTTACAAAACCGCTGCACTACCACTGTGCTAACCCGGCGCACGCCTAATCGACATAGCGCGGATCGCGGGCAAGCTTCTAGCCCAGAGCCGGTTCGCGATGAAACACGATCCTGCCCTTGCCGCCGCGCTTGGCTGCATACAGCGCGGCATCCGCCTTGTTCAGCACCAAGTCCACATCGCGATCATCCTCCGGCCAGCCGGCGCCGCCTAGGCTTAGGCCTATCACCACGCTCTCTCGATCGAGCACGTAAGGATCGGTCACCCGAGACCATAGGCGATGCGCCGTCTCGACAGCCAAGCGGTCAGCCAGCCCCAACGGCGCATGCAATACGACAATGAATTCATCGCCGCCCATCCGCGCCACCGCGTCGCGCGCGCGGACCGCAGCTTGCAGCCGCCGGGCCACCTCCTGCAGCAATGCATCTCCGGCGGAATGTCCCAGCCTGTCATTCACCTGTTTAAAGCCGTCGAGGTCACCGACCAGCACCAATAGCCCCGACGGTTCCGTGCGAGCCTGGGCCAAGGCCCGAGCAAGCCAGGATTGCAGCCCTGATCGGTTCAGCAGTCCGGTTAGAGGATCGTGCTGAGTCACGCTCTCCAACTCGTCCAGCTTCCCTTGTTTGAACGTGAGCGTGGCAACCAGCGCGCGCAACGAGGCTGAGAGCGTTTCCACCTCTGTCGAACTCCGCAGGCTGGGCAGTTCCACATTCTCGCCCCTGCGGAGCCGATCTGCAGCGGCGGCGATTTGGCGAAGTGGGCGCGTAATCACGCCGGCGATAATCCAGCCAAATCCTGCTATCAGCACGGACAAAGCCATACCGGTGACGAATATAGCGTAGCGAAGCTGCCGCGCGGGGGCGAACGCGATGCCCTCCGATGCGCGCACAAGAACGGTCCACCGCATCGGCACGCTGCCTGGACCGGGGAACTGGCCGTCGCCAGCGGCGAAGCTCGCGCCGGTGATGTACGACGTGCCGTCCGGCCAAGTAGAGGTCGACCAACCGTACAAGCCAGCGCGGGCGCGGTTGATTTCCGGCAGGATCAAGCGCTGACCCATCATGTCGGGCGGACCGATAAGCACCAGATCGTAGCTGGACACGATCAGGATTTGTCGGTGGCTCTCACCATCATCGTCCGGCGAAAGCAGCGCTTGGACGCCGTCACGCATCCAATCCCAGCTTAACTGAGCCACCACCACCCCGACTGGTGAACTGTCGAGACCGCGTACCGGGCGCGCGACGTTGATCTGACGCTGCTGTTCAAGGGGGGGCGCCACCGTGTCGCCCGATCGCACGATGCGAAGCGGGTCGCCCAGGCTGGTGGCGCGACTGCGCAATTGATCACGCAAGTCGTAGAGGTTGTTCAGGTCGCGCCCGACTAGGCCTCCATCGGTCGCGGCGACCACGTTGCCTTGAAGGTTCGTTACAGCCAGCCAGAGATATGACGGCTCGACCCGGCGAACACCGTCCAGCATCGCCTGAATGCCTGCGGCATCCCGTAAGTCGCGGACCGGGGCCAGCCCGGATATCAAGGTGAGGTCGCGCGCCCGCTCCGCCATCTCGCCATTCAGCCGCTCGGCGACACGCTGCGCGTCAACTGCGAGAGACTGCCCAATCCGCTCTCGCAGTTGGTAGACGGAATGTTGTCCGACCAAGCCGCCAAACAGCCCGACAACGGTGAACACGAGGGCGGCGAGGGCTGCCGCAAATCGAGTGCGCAAGCTGAAGCGGGGTAGGATATGCTTCAATCCGCCCCTTTAGTGGTTGCGAACCACCTGTCGTCGTTTTCACCCGTGCGACAGGCCATGGTCTGGTCCCGCTGGTTACATAGCATTGTCGATGCGTCAGCATCCTACCGCATTGAGACACCATGAACCATGCCAATACCTAGTCACAGCCCGGCCCGGCGCCGTATCCGAAAGACCCTCGCAGCTCTTTTGCTGGCGGGAACGGCGCTGGGCGGTTTTGCCGCCGGGCACAATGGCTGGGCGGAGAGCGCCCCGGCGACCACGGCCGCAACGCAAGCGCCGTCCGGCGCGATCCAGCCGACCGGGACGCAGCACCTGATTCCTGACTTCGCTGATCTGGTGACCCAAGTCCGGCCGGCGGTGGTTTCAATTACGACGAAACTGCGAGTGACCGACGCGGATTCGGAGGCCGAGTCGGCAGGTCCGGCATTTCCAGGCCTGCGAGGCAGAGGTCAGGAAGGCCGTGGCCGGGGTGGTGAGGCGCGTGGCTCCGGCTTCATCATCGATGCCGGCGGCACCGTTGTCACTAACAATCACGTGGTGAACGACGCGGTGTCGGTGACGGTCACATTGGATGACGGCACGGAGTTGCCAGCACGCATCGTAGGCCGTGATCCACGGTCCGACATCGCGGTGCTGCATGTCGACATTGGCCACGCATTGCCGTTCATCGTCCTAGGCGACTCCAACGACGTCCGGCCTGGCCAATGGGCCGTCGCCATGGGCAATCCGTTTGGTCTGGGCGGCAGCGTCACCGCCGGGATTGTATCCGCCCGCGGGCGGGACATCGGCTAAGGCCCTTACGATTCGTTTGTCCAGGTCGACGCCCCGATTAACCAAGGCAACTCCGGCGGCCCGCTGTTCACCCAAGATGGCAAGGTGATCGGTGTCAACACTGCGATCCTTTCGCCTACTGGGGGCAGCGTCGGCATTGGCTTCGCCATACCGTCCGATACCGTTCGCACGGTGGTGACCGAACTTCAGCGCACCGGTCACGTGACCCGTGGCTATCTGGGTGTGCAGGCGCAACCGGTGGGCAGGAAGATGTCCACGGCGTTGCACCTGCCATCGGCTGACGGCGCGCTGGTCGCAAGCGTGGAACCTAACAGTCCGGCAGCTCGGGCAGGCCTTCAGCCTGGCGATGTGATCGAGGCCGTCAACGGCGCCAAGGTCGCCAACCCGCACGACCTCGCCTTGAACGTCGCATCTGTCCAGCCTGGCAGCGCTGCACGCCTTGATACTCGTCGCGACGGGGACAGCCAGCAGGTGACGGTGACGGTCGCGACCTTGCCGGGCGAGGCGCAGCAGGCGTCGACGCCCGATCAGGCGCCTCGCGGCATTTGCGTGGGGCTGGCGCCGCTCTCACCCGACATGCGGGCGCAGCTGAACCTGCCCGGCCGTGCGCGCGGCGCCGTGGTTGCGGGGGTGCAGCCGGATTCACCTGCCGAGCAGGTGGGTTTACGGGTGGGCGACTTGCTCATCGGCGTTGGCAACAAAGCCGTGACTTCGCCTGAGGATGCCACCGCGGAAATTCGCGCTGCGACGTCCGAGGGCAAGGCGGTGGCGCTGCGAATCATGCGCGACGGCAACACGGCTTATGTTGCAGTAGCGCCCGATCAGGCCACCGTACCCGACCAGGGTTGACGAACGGCCGCGCGGTCGTTGTTAAGGGGGCGAGCGCTCAGGTGCTCGCCCCATTCTTGCAGCGCGCTTGCAAGCATCGTGTTCAAGCTGCGTTGAGCACGCTCCGAATGGCCGCAGGCGCGTCTTGCGGCACGTAATCGACGTCGATAGCGGCAGGATCTCGCAGCATGTAGCCGCGACCCCAGACAGTTCCGATCAAGTTGCCAGCGCCGGCTTGCGACAGCTTCTTACGCAGCTTGCAGATGAACACGTCGATGATCTTCATCTCCGGTTCGTCCATTCCGCCGTATAGATGATTGAGGAACGCTTCCTTGGTGAGGACGCTGCCCTTGCGAAGCACAAGCAGTTCCAAAATCGAGTATTCTTTGCCAGTCAAATGCACCGGTGCGCCGCTCACCAGGACCTCGCGGCTGTCCAGGTTCAATTGCAAGGCGCCGACCCGTAGTGTCGGCTGGCTGTAGCCCTTGCTACGGCGAACCACCGCCTGCATCCGCGCCACCAGTTCCGCCTTGTCGAATGGCTTGGATATGAAATCATCCGCTCCAACGCCGAAGCCCTTCACCTTCGCATCAGGCCGAGACAAACCCGACAATATCAGGACGGGCGTGTCCATCCGCGCGCTGCGCATGCGCCGCACAACCTCATAACCCTCCATGTCGGGGAGCATCAAGTCGAGGATGACGATGTCGTAATCGTAATGTTTGACGAGCTCCAGCGCTTCCTCCCCGGTGTCGGTGGTGTCCACGATCAGGCCGCCAGACTTAAGCATCAGGGTGATGCCCCGTGCTGCGGTGACGTCATCTTCTACGAGGAGGACACGCATGAGTTGCACTCTCTTTAAACTACCAAGACATTACCACTCATGCGTGTGTATGCCAACAAGTTTTTCATCTTTGGGCTGTAGAAGGTTCTTTTTCGGCCCACTGCGGCATTCGATTGGGTCGAAAAATATGCTTCAACGCTGGCGGCGATTTGAGGAACTAAAAATGAGGCAAGTTAGCCTAGTTGCTCGTCTCGCCCGCGCCCATGCCGGCTTGGCCAGCGTTGTTCCCGCCGAGCTTCGTGGGCGTGTGAGCGCAGTCTCAGGCATGTCCGTCGATGTTCTTGGACTAGGCGGCGTTCTTGGCGTCGGTGACCGGGTCCAGCTCGCTCCGCGCCATGCTCAGGCTCTAACGGCAGAGGTTCTCGGCTTTCGTGGAAGCGCCGCGCGAACCATGGCGTTCGGCGGGCTTGAAGGGGTCGGGCTCGGCAGCCCTGTAAGCGCGCCGTTGAGGACCTTCGGGCAACGTACTGCAGCCACGCTTTCACCGTCGCCGCTATGGCTCGGACGGGTGATCGATCCGCTCGGGCAACCGCTGGACGGCCGCGGCGCCTTGCCCTTGGGTGATCGCAAGCGCCCGGTGCGGGCGGGTCCGCCAGATGCGGCCACACGTGCGCGGTTGGGAGAGCGACTGGATTTAGGCGTCGCGGCGCTCAACTTGTTTACGACCTGCCGCGCGGGGCAGCGGCTCGGTCTGTTTGCCGGCTCGGGCGTTGGTAAATCCACATTGTTGGCAATGCTGGCTCGCAATACCGCCTGCGACGTCGTCGTGCTTGCCCTTGTGGGAGAGCGTGGGAGAGAGGTGCGAGAGTTTCTGGAAGACGATCTTGGAGCGGAGGGCCTCGCCCGATCCGTCGTGGTCACGGCTACGTCTGACGCCTCGCCGTTGCTGCGGCGGGAAGCTGCCTACGCCGCGATGACCGTGGCGGAGTATTTTCGCGACGAGGGAAAGTCGGTGCTTCTGCTGATGGACAGCGTCACCCGGTTCTGTCTCGCTTTGCGCGAGATCGGGCTCTCCGCGGGCGAGCCGCCGGCCACGCGCGGCTATCCGCCAAGCGTTTTCGCGGAGTTGCCTCGTCTTCTGGAGCGTGCGGGCCCTGGTCCCGAGATAGACGAGCGCGCTGGGCAAATTACCGCCTTGATCACGGTTCTGGTGGAAGGCGACGATCACAACGAACCGATCGCCGATGCCGTTCGCGGTATCCTGGACGGCCACGTCGTGCTGGACAGACGCATCGGTGAGGCAGGCCGCTATCCAGCGGTCGACGTGCTGAGATCCCTGTCGCGGACCACGCCGGGCTGCCTCAATGCTGCCGAAATCCCGCTGGTGGCGCGGGCCCGGTCCTTGCTCGCTACTTACGCCGAGATGGCCGACCTTGTGCGACTAGGAGCCTACAAGCCGGGAGCCGATCCGCAGGTGGACGAGGCGGTGCTGCTCGCGCCGCGCATCGAGCGCGTTCTACAGCAAGCTCGTTCCGACTGCAGGCCCTTTGTGGAGAGTTTCGCTGACTTGGCGGCCGCAATGGAGATGCAAGATGCCTGACCCGCTTGCCACCGTGCTGCGTCTTCGCCGGGTGACCGTCGACGATGCGAAGCGTTGTTTGGCGGCGGTGCTGCGGGCCGAAGAGGCTGCGCAGAGGAAGGCCGAAGCGGCAGAGAGCTCAATCGACGATGAAGCCGCGGCTGCCTCAGACTTGGCAGGCGGTGATGAGGCCGTGGAGGCTTTTGCGGCATGGTTGCCGGTTGGCCGCTCCAAAGCTGCGGCAGCAAGGGCGGAGCACGACCAACTTCGGTCTGAGGTCGCGATGGCGCGGGCAGGACTGACCGCGGCGCGCGCGGCCGCGGAAGCCGCGGACGCTTTGGTCGAACACCGGGCGATGCGCCGCTCGATCGAAGCGGCGCGGCGGGAACAGGCGAGCCAAGATGAGATTGCCGGCCGTCGAGCCTACGAGGACGGTCATTAACGGACCTGCAAATTACCTAAGGCACTGGCAGATCGGTGACATCGCACAAGTTAAGTCGCCGTTTTTCCGTGCTCGGGCCGTCGGCGAAGACCAGCCGAATGTCCCAAAGGCATTGACCGTGGGGTAGGCTGATAACTCGGAAAGTGTTGGGGTTGATTGTGCCATCTCCAAGCCGATCGCGCCCCCAGCTCGTCGATCCAGCGACGCGTGCGTATACCTCGTCGATCTCCCGCTCGCCGCGATTGACTATGCGGAAGGACGGGTCGCGGTCCGGGTTGTTGCTTTGCGGGGCCGGTTGATCCGGGGACGGCGCTGGACGTGGCGGCACTGCTGGTCTGGCGGGTGCGCCAAACTCAATGTCGTCGACGATGCAGGTGTTTACCGCGCGGCGCTGCTCGTCGTTGCCGTCCTGGTAAACGACTCTAAGGTCGAACCGGCAATTGCCGTCCGCGAGCAGCCGAATGGGCGCACTGCCGTCGGGATTGATTTTGTCTGCGCTTAAACGGTTGCGGCCCCAGCCGTCGGAGCTGACCGGGCTCGCATACACCTCCGTGATCGCCTGCGTCGACCGATTGACGAGGTAGAATGACGGGTTTGGCGAATCTGCTTGGGCCGGAACGAAACTTAGGGCAAAGGCCGACAGCGAGACGAGAAGGAGCCATCGCAGGCGAAGTATGGTCATGCGCGCGGTCTCCTCCTCGGTCGACGCATTATTTCACTCGCCTGCGCCAGCGAAGCAATGGACGTGAGATCGCGGCGTGGTTCGCGAGGCGGTCAACCCAACAGAGCCAGCCAAGTTGCGGGGGGAGCACCAGCGCAACCCACAAGGGCTTCAAGTGGGGAGACGCCGCAAGGAAACCGGCACAGCATGCGCCGCCCCAGATCGCGAACCCCCAATGCACCAGCGTGATCTGCGCAGCTTGCATGCCACTTCGGTGGGCGATTTGATAGAGGTGCTCTCGATGCGCCTTCGCCAGTTCCTCGCCTGCTAAGAGCCGGCGGATAAGCGTGTAAGCTACATCGAACAGGACGCCTGCCAGCAGCATCGGGACGATTGCAAACGACATCTCGACGGTTTCAAAGCGCCCTGCGGTGACCGCCAGCACCGCTAGGAGGAACCCGCAGAACTGGCTGCCCACGTCGCCCATGAAAATTCGCGCATGAGGGAAATTGAAGGGTAGGAAGCCCAGCAGTCCAGCGAGCAGGATCAGCGCTGCAAAGTAGATGAATGAGGCGCCAAGCCACGCGCCGATCAGGGCCAGCGCCAGGCAGGCGATCGCAGTCACGCCGGACGCCAAGCCATTCAGCCCGTCGATAAAGTTCATCGCATTGGTGGCGGCGACGATCCACCCCACCGTGAGCAGGGGCCCCCACCAGCCGAGTTGTACCATCCCAACAAAAGGCAGCCTCAGGAATGACAAGCTTAACCCGCCGCCCACCGCGAGCAACGCTGCTGCAACCTGAGCGGAGAGCTTGACGGATGCGGGCCAGGACAGCAGGTCATCCAGGTATGCGACAAACGCGATGCCGAGCGCGGCAGCCATGACCGCTCGAAAATAAGGGTCGGCAATCCGGCTGAACTCCGCGTAGCGGTAAAGCGCGGCGGTTCCCACCAGAAATGCCAGCACGATGCCGACCCCGCCGCCTTTCGGCGTTGGCTTGGTATGGCTGCTCCGTGGCCCTGGAGTGTCGACGGCGCCTACTCGGGTCATTGCCCAAACGGCTGACGCGGAAAGCAGCGCCAGGCATGCGCAGAAGGCGAGGTGGGTAGCGACCGCGGCGACTGTCAAGAAGGCTCCGATCGAGGGGCTTGCCGGGCGAGTTGCCGGGGGACTGACCTGCCTGGTCGGCTGCGCTATACGAGGGGCTGAATGCCCTCGCAACGCTCCGCCCTTCGCATCTTGATGAACGTGGCGCTAGACGGCGCCCTGGCCGCAGTTGCGGCGGTGGTGGCGCGCTGGGTGGCCGACCCGGGCGGCGGCCTGCTGCATCCGCTTTGGTTCCTCGCCGGGGGCGCGATCACGCTGCTTGCGGGCGGTCTGCCGTTCCGGCTATCGCAGCAGTATTGGCGCTTCTCCGCGCTCGAGGACCTTGTCGGCGTCGCGGGCGGCAGCGTCTTGAGCGCGGCGCTGTTCGCGATCGTCTGGTCGATCACGGGCTACCCGTTGCCGACGCCGACCTTTCCCATCGTGCATGCCTTGACGCTCATGGTGTTCCTCGGCGCTCCGCGGGTGCTCTATCGGCTGGCGAAGGCGCGTCCCCGGGCGCGAGGCGGCCAGCCGGTGCAATCCATTTTGCTGGTGGGCGCGGGCGAAGGCGCCGACAGCTTCCTGCGCGCGCTCGCTGGCGAACGCGACCCGGGTCTGCGCGTGATCGGCCTGCTCGCGTTGGGTCGCAACCAGACAGGCCGGCGAATGCAAGGCCTTCCCATCCTTGGCGGCGTGTCCGAGACGCGGCGGGTGTTGGAACGGCTTGCAGAGCGTGATCGGCTGCCAGATGCGCTCGTGGTTACCGACGCGGCGTTGGCCGGCCGCCGCATGGGATACCTGCTCGAGGAGGCGCAGCGGCAGGGCATCCCCGTGCGACAAGCGCCGCGCGCGACCGAGCTGCGGGATGCCGGCGGAATCGAGCTCAAACCCGTGGCGCTGGAGGACTTGCTGAACCGTCCCCAGGTTCGCCTGGACCACGCCGGATTGGCGCGGCTGGTGCGCGATCGGCGGGTGCTGGTGACGGGCGCCGGGGGCACGATCGGCTCTGAACTGGCGCGACAAGTCGCAGCGCTTGGGCCATCGTCGCTGACGCTGCTCGATAATGGCGAATACGCCCTTTGGCAGATCGACATCGAGTTGGGCGAGAGCCATCCCGATCTAATCCGTCAAGCCGTTATTGCCGACATCAGGGACGAACCTCGGCTGCTGGCGGCATTTGCGGCGGCGCAGCCCGAGTTGGTGTTCCATGCGGCCGCGCTGAAGCATGTGCCGATGGTTGAAGCCAACCCGGGGGAGGGCATGCTAACCAACGCGTGCGGCACCCGGAACGTCGCCGATGCCGCCTTTGCCGTTGGAGCGATCGCAACGGTGCTGATCTCGACCGACAAGGCGGTCAACCCGAGCAGCCTGATGGGGGCTAGCAAGCGCTTGGCGGAGATGTACTGCCAATCTCTGGACGAGTTGGCGCGGGATAGCGGCGGGATGCGCTGCGTCACCGTCCGGTTCGGCAACGTGCTGGGATCCACCGGCAGCGTCGTGCCGCTGTTCCGTCGCCAGTTGGAGAAAGGTGGCCCGCTGACTGTCACGCACCCGGACATGCAGCGTTACTTCATGACGGTGCGCGAGGCGGTCGGCCTGGTCCTGCAGGCTACAGTGGTCGGGGTCGAAGACGGCCTCCCAGACGGCGGCATCTTCGTGCTGGACATGGGGAAACCCGTCAAAATCGTCGACTTGGCGCGACAGATGATCCGGCTCGCCGGGCTGCGTCCCGACTTGGACGTGGCGATCCGCTTCACCGGCCTGCGCCCCGGCGAGAAGCTCTTCGAGGAGCTGTTCCACGGGGAGGAGCCGCCGCTCCCGACCGGCCATCCTGGCCTGCTGATGGCGACGCCGCGTACCGCGGAGCTTGCAATGGTCCGACAAGCAATCCGCGAGATCGCTGAATTCTGCCGCGCTGGCGAGGTTGGCCATGCGCTGGCTGTGCTGAACCGCATCGTGCCGGAGCTGGCGCATAGTCCGGGCATTGCCGCCGAACCCGTGAGGAGTCCCGCGTGATCCCTTTTCTCGACCTGAAAGCCCAGCAGGCCCGCATCAAGCCGGAATTGAGGCGCCGGCTGGAAGCCGTTCTTGCCCACTGCCAGTTCATCCTTGGTCCCGAGGTCGCGGAGTTGGAGGGACGGCTTGCCGACTACTGCGGCGCAGCGCACTGCGTGAGCGTCAGTTCCGGCACCGACGCCTTGCAGATTGCGATGATGGCGGAGGGCATCGGCCCGGGCGACGCCGTTTTCCTGCCGGCTTTCACGTATACCGCAACAGCTGAAGTGCCGCTGCTGCTTGGCGCGTCTCCCGTGTTCGTCGACGTCGACCCGGCCACGTTCCAAATCGCCCCGGCGCATTTGGCGGCGCGCGTCTCCGAGGTGCGAGCGGCCGGGGAGCTGCGACCGAGGGCGGTTGTAGGAGTCGACCTGTTTGGCCAGCCGGCGGATTGGCCCGCCTTGCGGGAAATTGCGGCGGCAGAGGACCTTTTCACACTCGATGACTGCGCGCAGAGCTTCGGCGCGAGCTTGAACGGCCGGAAATTGGGTCGAGAAGCGGACGCTACGGCAGTCAGCTTCTTTCCATCCAAGCCGCTTGGCGGTTATGGCGATGGCGGCGCGCTGCTGACCGACTCAGCGGACCGCGCGGCATTGTATCGCTCCCTGCGGACGCACGGCGAGGGCACGACGCGCTACGAGGTGCTGAGGACTGGCATGAACGGCCGCCTCGATACGCTGCAGGCGGCGGTGTTGCTCGCAAAGCTGGACGTGTTCGACGAGGAGCTTGCCGCACGGGAGCGCGTGGCGGCGATTTACGATCGGCGGCTCGGCAACCTTCTCGCCACCCCCGCGCGGGCGCCCGGATCTTCCAGCGCTTGGGCAGTCTATGCCGTGCTGTTGCCGGACGGAGGAACGCGTGACCGCTTGCAAGCCGAGTTGCGTGCCGCCGGCGTGCCGTCCGCGGTGTACTATCCTCGCGCGCTGCATCATCAGCCGGCCTATGCCGCCTCTCATGATGGAACGGCGCTGCCAATTTCCGAAGATCTGGCGACCCGGATCATGGCCCTGCCGATTCACCCGGATTTGGCGGACGCGGATGCGGAGCGGGTGTGCATTGCCATTGCAGCTGCCCTTGGCTGAGCAACCGAAGCCGGGCAGCGCCGTTTGATCTTGATGGACAGAAACAAGCCCCCAACGGACGACGCGACAACTGGTCATGGCGTCGATCCTGAGCATGTCGAGAACGCCGAGCACGGCATACCGGACGGTATGAACGACGCGGAGCCAACGGGATATCCAACTAGTGATCGGCACCAGGGCGAGACCGCACCAGCCAAGCCGTAGCCGATCGCCTGACAAATCGCCGGATCTGGACTACACGCGCCAGCCATGAGCAGGCGCAAGATATCCGAGCCCGGACTGTGAGCTATACCGTACGAGAAATTTTCCTCACACAGCAGGGTGAGGGTGTAAATCTCGGGCAAACTTGCGTGTTTGTCCGGTTCGCCGGTTGCAACCTTTGGTCCGGTAGAGAGCAAGACCGGGGAGATGCCGTCTGCCAGTTCTGTGATACCGATTTCCGTGGTGGGGTGCGTTACGCATCTGCGGATGCATTGGCCGATGCCGCCCTGGCGCAGTGGCCGCTCGGGCAAGGCGGCCGGCGAACGGTGTTGACGGGTGGCGAGCCGCTTCTTCAGGTCGATCAAGCCTTGCTCGCGGCACTGCGTACACGCGGCTTTTGGGTCGCAATTGAAACGAACGGAACCTGCGCGCTGCCGGGACCCATCGATTGGGTCTGCGTCAGCCCGAAGGCGAACGCGTTGCTCGCCTTGACAACCGCGGACGAATTGAAGCTCGTGTATCCGCAGGGTGGTGCTGAGCCGGATCAGTACGAGCAATTTCCCGCGGCGCATCGATGGCTGTCCCCAATGGATGGTCCGGCTCTCGCTAAAAACACCGAAGCCGCGGCGGCATTTTGCGCCGCCCATCCGCAGTGGCGGTTAAATATTCAGGCCCATAAGACCTGGAACATTCCATGACGATGTTGCGCGCTGCGACCGTGCCGATCGAGATAGCGCATCGTGGTGTCGACGGTGTGATGCACGGCCACAGCTTGACTGCCGAGGTTTGGACCGCTGCCGAAGTGGACCTGGATGCCTGGCGAGAGACTGTCCGTGCGGTAACACATGCCATGGAAGGTCAGTTGGAGATGACGATCGGCGTGCGAACCTTCGAGGGCGTGGCCACCTCCATCTTGGACCATCTGCCCGAGGCATGCCGCGTCGTGGTCCGATTGCCGACACGCGGCCACTGTGTCGAGGCGATGCGCTGAACCTGCGGGCTTGCGCTCTCACGGGCATATCCCTAGGAAACACGCGGATTGCGCGTCCAGCGCTGTTGTAGCTCAGTGGTAGAGCACTCCCTTGGTAAGGGAGAGGTCGAGAGTTCAATCCCCTCCAACAGCACCACCGCGCATTGACCACGGCGGCGCCCGCGCGCGATACAGCGCCGATGATCCTGCTGATCGATAATTACGACAGTTTCACATTCAACCTCTACCATTTGCTAGGTGAGGTCGGCGTCGAGTGCCAAGTGCGGCGAAATGATGCGATCACCGTCGCCGAAGCCATTGGGATGGGGGCGGAGGCGATTGTGTTGTCGCCAGGTCCCTGCACGCCGGACGAAGCGGGCATCTGCCTCGAACTAATCACTGCTGCAGCCGGTCGGGCGCCGGTGCTCGGCGTGTGCCTTGGTCACCAGGCAATCGGGCAGGCGTTCGGCGGCGACGTCGTACGGGCGCCGGCGCCGATGCATGGCAAGCTGGGCCGGGTTGAACACGCGGGCGCCGACATTTTCGCCGGATTGCCGAGCCCGTTCGACGCGGTCCGTTATCACAGCCTGATTGTCGACCGTGCAACGCTGCCGGAAGCGCTCGAGGCGACCGCTTGGACCGAGGATGGGCTGGTGATGGGCTTGCGCCATCGCGCGCTGCCGCTGTTCGGCGTGCAATTCCATCCAGAAAGCATCGCGTCCGAGCACGGCCGCGACATCCTGGCGAACTTCGTGGCAATCGCGCGCGGAGCCAACGCGTTAGGTCGAAGCGCCTGAACTCGGCCGTCGCAGCCGCTAATCTCAAGCCGGTGATCGCGAGATTGGCCGAGGGGCATACCTTGTCCAGCGTCGAGGCGGAGGCGGCGTTCGGGATTGTCATGTCTGGGGAGGCAACCCCGGCGCAGATCGCAGGCATGCTGATGATGATGCGACTGCGCGGCGAAACCGTCGCGGAATTGGTCGGCGCCATTCGCGCGATGCGGGCGCGCATGGCTGTCGTGCCGGTTCCACCGGACGCTATGGACGTTTGCGGGACCGGGGGCGACGGCGCCGGCACGCTGAACGTGTCGACTGCGGTGACATTCGTATTGGCGGGCCTTGGCGTTCATGTCGCCAAGCACGGCAACCGTGCGCTATCGTCTCGCACCGGCGGCGCAGATGTTCTGACCGCCTTGGGCGTGAACGTGGATGTTGCACTGGAACGGCTGCCAGACGTTATCCAGACCGCCGGGTGCGCCTTCTTGTTTGCGCCGCGGCATCATGCCGCGTTGCGGCACGCGGCAGGTCCACGGACCGAATTGGGAACGCGGACAATCTTCAATCTGCTTGGTCCGTTGGCGAACCCCGGCCAGGTGCAACGCCAACTGACCGGCGTATTTGACCCGGCTTGGGCGCGGCCGATGGCGGAAACCCTCGCCGAACTCGGGTCCACACATGCTTGGCTGGTGCATGGTCAAGGGCTCGACGAGCTGACCGTTGCCGGGGAGAGCCAGGTCGTCATGCTGGAGCGGGGACAGATCACGGAGCGGGTGGTCCGACCAGAGGACGCGGGCCTGACGCGTTCGCCCATCGAGGCTATCCGGGGCGGCGACGCCGAGGAGAACGCGCGCGCCTTGCTCTCCTTGTTGAGGGGGGCGGCGGGCGCCTACCGCGACACGGTGGTGCTGAACAGCGCGGCCGGGCTGATTGTGGCGGAACGCGCCGATAACTTGTTTGACGGCGCCGCGTTGGCTGCTGGGGCGCTCGATAGCGGCGCGGCGCTGTCCGCCCTTGAGCGGTTGCGGCAGGCGACGTCTTAGAAGGGGGAGACTGGCGGTGGATCAAGCCATGCCTGACGTGCTCGATCGCATCGTAGGTGACACGCTTCGGACCGTGGAGGAGCGGCGCAGGACCATGCCCGTCGAGGCGCTGCGCAGAAAGATTGCCGAGGCGCACAGCCGGCCTCGGGGGTTTGGCGCCGCCTTGAAGGATGCCGTCGCGGCGGGACGATGCGGCTTGATAGCCGAGATCAAGAAGGCGTCGCCATCAGGCGGCGTGATCCGGCCTGATTTTGACCCGGCGTCCATCGCGCGGGCATATCAGGCGGGTGGCGCGACCTGTTTGTCCGTGCTGACCGATGGGCCATACTTCCAGGGCGACCCTGCTCATCTGCGTGCCGCGCGCGCAGCGACGACGCTGCCGGTGCTGCGCAAGGATTTCATGCTCGACCCCTGGCAAATCTACGAGAGCCGGGCGATGGGCGCGGACTGCGTGTTGCTTATCATGGCGGCGCTGACGAATGAGCGGGCAATCGAGCTGGAAGGCACGGCGCGAGCATTGGAGATGGACGTTCTGGTAGAGGTCCATAATCACGCCGAGTTGGATCGTGCGCTGGGTCTACAGACGCCACTCATCGGTGTGAACAATCGCAATCTCAAGACGTTGCAGGTGGACTTGAATGCCACTATCGACTTGGCGCCATTTGTTCCACCCGATCGGCTGCTGATCACCGAAAGCGGGATCCGCAATAAGGACGACGTGCACCGCCTTGGGCTGGCGGGTGCGCAATGCCTGCTCGTGGGTGAGAGCCTGCTCCGCCATGAGGATGTCGAGGCTGCCATTGATAACCTGCTCGGGATTTGTGCGGCGAAATGAGCCTCACGCATTTTGATTCCGCCGGGCGCGCCGTGATGGTGGACGTATCGAACAAACCAGAGACGGCGCGCACCGCGACGGCCCGAGCCAGGGTCGGCATGGAGGCGGCAACGCTGGCTGTCGTCGCCGCCGGATCGGCTGCGAAGGGCGATGTGCTTGGCACGGCCCGATTGGCGGGGATCATGGCCGCTAAGCGCACTGCCGATCTGATCCCGCTTTGTCACCCTTTGCCGATCACGTCGGTCGAGTTGGGGTTAGAGCCGGTGGACGGTGCGATCGAGATCACGGCGACGGTGCGGACGACCGGACGAACGGGGGTGGAGATGGAAGCGTTGACGGCGGCGAGCGTAGCGGCCTTGACCGTCTACGACATGTGCAAGGCGATGGACCGCGGGATGCGGATCGATGCCTTGCGTGTCGTTCATAAGGCCGGCGGCAAGTCGGGGGAGTTCAGTCAGGAGTGACGCGCCGATGATCACGGTGGCGGAGGCGCGGGATCGCATCATCGCGCCTTTGCGCCCAACCCCCGCGGAAACAGTGGCGCTGGCGCAGGCTTGGGGGCGCGTGCTCGCTGCGCCGGTCTCGGCCCGGTTGACGCAGCCTCCGGCGGATGTCTCGGCCATGGACGGCTACGCTTTGCGAGCATCGGACGGCGTGGTTGGGGCGCAGTTGCGGGTGATCGGCGCGGCGCCCGCTGGCCATCCATTCGAAGGACCAGTCCGCCCTGGCGAGGCGGTCCGGTTGTTCACTGGCAGCGTGGTCCCGGCCGGGGCCAATGCCGTCCTGCTGCAGGAAGATGCAACCCGAGTCGGCGATATCGTGACGGTGAACGAGGCCTGCGACTCAGGGCGCCACGTTCGTCGCGCCGGGCAGGACTTCGCAGCGGGTGATGTGTTGTTGCAGCCTGGCCGCCGTCTCGGTGCGCGCGATATCGGGCTTGCCGCAGCGGCAAACCATCCCTGGCTGCAAGTGCATCGCAGGCCCCGCGTGGCGATCTTGGCGACGGGCGACGAGATTGCGATGCCCGGCGACCCGATTGGGCCGGGTGGCATCGTGAGTTCCAACTCGCACGCGATTGCTGCTTTGGTACGGGCTGGAGGCGGCGCCCCGACATTGCTTCCAGTGGCCCGCGACGATCGGGACGCGATTGCAGCTGTGGTCGACGACCTCGGCGGCGTGGACATGCTGGTCACCACAGGCGGCGCCAGCGTTGGCGAGCATGACCTTGTGCAACAGGCCTTGACCGATCGTGGGTTCACGCTGGATTTCTGGAAGATCGCGATGCGGCCCGGAAAGCCGCTTATTTCCGGGAGGGTTGCAGGCGTCCCGGTGCTTGGCCTGCCCGGCAACCCTGTTTCCGCACTCATTTGCGCAGCTTTGTTCTTGCTGCCGTCGCTCGATGTTCTAGGAGGGCTTCCGGCCGCCGCTCCGCGCATTGAGCGGGCGGTTCTGGGTGCTGGTCTAGGCGCCAATGATAAGCGGGCTGACCATTTGCGCGCCTCGCTTGAGACCCGGCCGGGTGGTCTCATCGTCGCAACGGCGTTCAAGCGGCAGGACTCGGGCATGCTCAGCCTGCTTGTGAGGGCGGACGCCCTGATCCTTCGGGCACCCTATGCCGAAGCGTTGCCGGCCGGCGCAGAGGTGGAGATAATCCGGCTGGCAACGCTCGGTTTGTAGCTGCTTGACGGCGCAACGGGAACCAATGTAGAACAGCCTAGTTGCCGGTTTGTTCCTTTGGGAGTGTCTGCGATGCTGACGCGCAAGCAGCACGAATTGCTGATATTCATCGATCATCATCTGCGCGCGACAGGGTTTTCGCCCTCGTTCGAAGAGATGAAGGAAGCGTTGGGCTTGCGCTCGAAGTCCGGGATCCACCGTTTGATTTCGGCGCTGGAAGAGCGAGAGTTCCTGAAGCGGCACCATCATCGCGCCCGCGCGCTCGAGGTGGTTCGGATGCCCGACAAGTCTCTGACGCCGGTTCGCGCCGAGGCGCCTGCCTTCACCCCCAACGTGATACGCGGTGATTTCGGTGGCAATCGGCTGGCAGGCGCTCGCGCGGCGGGAGATGCCGCCGCGGTGCAACTGCCGCTTTACGGCCGCATCGCGGCTGGTCAGCCAATCGAGGCGTTGCGCGATGCTGGGTCGCATATCGAAGTCCCCCTGGCCATGCTGGGCGGTGGTGAGCATTATGTGCTGGAGGTGGCCGGGGATTCGATGACCGGCGTCGGCATCCTGGATACTGACATGGTCATCATCCGCAAGGGCGAGACTGCCGACAACGGGCAGATCGTGGTTGCCATGGTGGACGACTCGGAAGTCACGCTGAAGCGGCTGCGACGACGCGGTGGAATGATCGTGCTGGAAGCGGCCAATCCAACTTATCCAGAACGGATTTTTCCAGCCGATCGGGTAAAAGTTCAAGGCCGTCTCGTAGGTCTGCTGCGGCGGTATTAGCTTCAGCCGCGGTTGAAGGTGCCACCGCGCGGGAAGCCGTTTGGCGGTAGTCGGCCGGCCTGTCCGCGCGCGCCAATCCAGTCCTGCAGGTTGATCTCCGTCCGAACCTTGTCGCCCAGCTTCCACGTCAGCCCGTCCGTAAGCCGAAACACCTTGATGTCCCGCAAGCCGCCGTCTTTGAAGCGCTGTAGGATAACGCCCGAACCGCGGACGAGAACGGGAACTTGATCCAGCGGGAAGATCAGCAGCCGACGGTTCTCACCCACGGTCGCGACATGGTCGCCGAGTGCAGGCACGCAGAGCAGCGCCTCCTCGCCGGCCCGGGTGTTGAGCACCTGCTTGCCGCCCTTGCGTTCAGCGAGCAGGTCGGCAGCCTCGACGACGAAACCACGGCCGCTCACCGACGCGACCAAGTGGCAAACCGCCTCTTGCCAGACGAACAGCGTTGCCACGTCGTCGACGTTGGTCATCTCCACCAGCAGGCGGATCGCCTGACCGTCGCCTCGGCCGCGAGGCAGGTCTGCGGCGCGCAGCGTGTAGGCGCGACCGTTGCTGCCGAACAGGCAGAGCCGGTCGGTGGATTGGCATGGAACAAGCAGGCGCAGGGCATCGCCGTCCTTGAACTTCAGTTCGCCGCCATCGGACAAGTGCCCCCGGACCGCCCGTATCCAGCCTTTTTGCGATAGGATCACGGTCAATGGTTCGCGCTCGACCGCCGGCTCGTAGGTCACGTCGACCGGGTCCGGCACGCCCGCCAGCAAGGTCCGGCGAAGGCCGAGCGGGCCGCCTCCGAACGCGTCCTTCATGCGGGTCACTTCCTCGCCGATGCGGCGCCAGCGCGCGGCCTGGCTGCCTAGCAACGTGTTGAGCCCGCGACGTTCCTTCTCCAACGCGGCATGTTCCCCCCGCAGCTCCATCTCCTCCAGCCGACGGAGGGAGCGCAGCCTCATGTTGAGGATCGCCTCCGCCTGCGCGTCGTTGATTTCAAAACGACGTATCAGCCCGGCCTTTGCGTCATCTTCCTCGCGGATGATGCGGATCACCTCGTCCAAATCCAGGAAGACGGTCAGGAACCCGGTTAGCAACTCCAGCCGCCGGTCCACCGCCGCTAGACGATGCCGCGAACGGCGGATCAACACCTCGCCACGGTGGTCCAGCCAGGCGCGAAGCACGCCGCGCAGGCCCAGCACCATCGGCGTGCGGTCCGCCGTGAGCACGTTCATGTTCAGCGGAAACCGCGTCTCCAGTTGCGTCGCGCGGAATAGGGTTTCCATCAGCGCCGCCGGTTCGACCCCACGCGCCCTGGGCTCCAGCACCAGCCGGACCGTCTCGGTGCTTTCGTCGCGAATATCGCCCAGCAACGGCAGCTTCTTTGCCTCCAGCAGTTCGGCCAGTTGCTCGATGAGCTTGGTCTTCTGCACTTGGTAGGGGATCTCGGACACAACGATCTGCCATGCGCCCTGCTTGCGCTGCTCCACATCCCACTTGGCGCGCAACCGGAAGCCGCCACGGCCGGTCTCATAGGCGGACAGCAGCGACGCCGGGTCTTCAACCAGTACGCCTCCGGTCGGGAAATCCGGACCGGGCATGTGGGACAGCAACTCGGACGTAGTTGCGTCCGGGTTCGCGATCAGCGCCAGCGCTGCGGCGCAAACCTCCCCGGCGTTGTGCGGAGGGATTGAAGTCGCCATGCCGACGGCTATGCCGGCCGCGCCGTTCGCCAGAAGGTTCGGAAATCCGGCGGGCAGGACGACCGGCTCGTTCTCCTCCCCGTCGTAATTCGGACGGAAATCCACCGCGTCGTCGTCAATGCCGTCGAGCATGGCGCGGGCGACCAGGGTCATCCGCGCTTCGGTGTAACGCATGGCGGCTGGATTATCGCCGTCGATGTTGCCGAAATTGCCCTGGCCCTCGACCAGCGGGTATCGGGCGGCGAAATCCTGGGCCAGACGCACGAGCGCGTCGTAGACCGACGCTTCGCCGTGCGGGTGATATTTGCCGATTACGTCGCCTATGACGCGAGCGCATTTCTTGAATCCGGCCGACGGATCGAGGCGCAATTGATGCATCGCGTAGACTAGGCGGCGATGCACTGGTTTCAGCCCGTCCCGCACGTCCGGCAGGGAGCGGGACATGATGGTGGACAACGCGTACGCCAGGTATCGCTCGCTGAGCGCATCGGCGAGCGGGGCGTCTTGGATGGTTCCAGCGAGATCGTCAGGCATGGGGGCCTTCCAGCGCATGATTGGCCGAGTCGTCGGCCGGACTGGCGCCTTGCTCATCGGCCAGCGTCGCCACCCGGTCGACAAGGCGCTCGCGGGCGGCGGGCAGCCCTCGATGCTGCGTGCCGAAGGCGTTGCGGGCTAGGAAATGGCCGGTGAGCGTCAGCCCAGCCGCCCAGCCGACTGGGTCCGGCGCGCCGCCGCTCAGGAAGGCCGGCAACGGGAGCAGGCGCTCCTTCCAGGGCCCGGCAGCCGCCTCGCTCACTGCGCGCCCGGTGCGTGGCGACACCCAGGCTAGGCCATCTATGACGCCGGTTGCGGCGCATGACCCCAGGTCGAGGCCGTAGCCAAGTTCAGCGAGCAGCGAAAGCTCCCAGCGCACCAGGTCACCCAGCACGGCTGCGCCTGCGGATAGCCGAGTGATCAGGTGAAGCAGTCCGGCGAATACCTTCGGGTGCGGCTCCCGGTCGGTGAGCGCACCCTCTGCGACCGCGCAGGCGCTGGACAGCACGGCAAGCGCCAGCGTGTCATCCATCGCCAGGGCCGCGCCCGGATGCACCAACTCCGCGGTGAAGGCGCCTAACTGGTCGGGCAATCGGCCGACCCAACGCACCTGCAGCAGGTTGCCCGGCTGCCACGTGCCGGCTCGCGCGCGGGAGGCGCCGCCGCGCGCGAGGCCGCGGGAGGCGCCGTGCTCCTCCGTCAGCACTGTCGCGAGCGCGTCGCCTTCGCCGTAGGGACGGGCGGCGAGCACGATGGCGGGCGCCTGCCACTCCACGAGCGCTAACCCGGGTCTTCCAGCCCGATCGCGCGCAGCCGGGCATTCTCCTCGTCCCAGCCGGCGCGTTCCTTCACGTTCAGGAACAGGTGGACAGGGCGCTCCAGCAAGGTGGCGAGTTGCTGGCGGGCGCGCGCGCCGATCTCGCGCACGCGCGCGCCGCCGCTGCCGATCAGGATGGCCTTGTGGCTGGCCTTAGCGACGTAGATCGTCGCCTCGATACGAACCGAACCATCGGGTTTCTCAGCGAAATTCTCGGTCTCGACCGTGGCGGCGTAGGGCACTTCCTCCTGTGTTTGGAGGAATATCTGCTCCCGCACGATTTCGGCCGCCAGCAGCCGGTCGGGCAGGTCGGTCAGATCGTCGGGCGGGTAGAGGTATGGACCGGGAGGCATCGCATCGGCCATGCGGTCCAGCAAGCCGTTCACGCCGTCGCCGGTCGCGGCGCTGACCATGAACGTCTCCTCGAACGCCACCACGGCGTTCAGCGTGGCGATGAGAGGCAGCAAGGCGGCGGGAGGCAGCAGGTCCACCTTGTTCAGCACCAGCCAGGTGCGCCCGCCACGTTGCGCCAAGCGTGTCGCGATGTCGCGGACCGCCTCGCGGGCGCCGGCCTTGGCGTCGACCAGCAGCAGGGTCAGCTCGGCGTCCTCGGCGCCCGTCCAGGCGGCGTTGACCATGGCGCGATCCAGCTTGCGGCGGGGCGCGAAGATCCCCGGCGTGTCCACCAGCAGGAGTTGCGTGTCCCCGCGCATGAGGATGCCGAGAACGCGGAAGCGCGTGGTTTGCGCTTTGGGGCTGACGATGGAGAGCTTCGCGCCTGCCATCCGGTTCAGCAGCGTCGATTTGCCGGCGTTCGGCGCGCCGACAATCGCGGTGAAGCCGCATCGGGTTTTCACGACTGGAGTTGCTGCAGGAGGTCGGCGGCGGCGTTCCGCTCGGCGGACTGCTTCGTGTTGGCGATCCCGGTCCCGGTCCGGCCCATGGCGGAGACAGTCACGGTGAAGACCAACGCATGGGCCGGACCGGTGCGCGCCTGCTCGACGAAGGGGGGCAGGGCGGCGGCGCGAGCCTCCAGCCACTCCTTCAGATCGGATTTGGGGTGCTTCGGCGGATCGGCTTGCGCCTCGACAGCCTCGGCCCAGGCGCTGCGCACGAGTTGTCGCGCCGCATCCAGGCCGCCATCCGCAAACAACGCGCCGAGCACCGCTTCCATGGCGTCCGCCACCACGGTGACACCGCGCCCGACGCCGGCCCGGGCCTCGTTCGGCGCCACGATCAGCAAGTCGGGCAGGCCAAGCCGAGCGCCGATCTCCGCCAAAAGCGGCTCGGCGACCAAGTCTGCATGGCGGCGGGCGAGCAGGCCTTCGGCCTCGTTGGGGAAACGGTCGGCCAGCCATTCGGCGATCAGCAGACCGAGCACGCGGTCACCGATGAACTCGAGCCGCTCGTTGGAACGGACCACCACTGGGCGACCGCTTGAACGGGGGATGGCGGAGCGATGGGTCAGCGCCTCTCGCAGCAACTCGGGCCGGGCAAAGGCATGGCCGAATGGCGATGGGTTCATCGTCGGCGGTTGTGTCGCACCACTGGCAAGGCCAACGGTCACTGGATGCCGGTCAAGAGGCGACTCCAGCGGATCTCGCCAGGCCAATGCCAGACCTGCCAGAACGGGGCGGTCCCGTCGATCGAGAAGAAGATGAATTCCGCCCGGCCGACGAGGTTCTCTACGGGCAGGTAGCCGACGCCTTGGCTCTGTCGCAGCCCGGAATCGTCCGGCATGGTCGGCGAAAAACGACTATCCAGGCTGTTGTCGCGGTTGTCGCCCATTGCGAACAGGTTGCCGTCGGGCACGATGAACTCGGGCGTGTTGTTCTGCGGTCCTTCGTCGCCCATCTTCGCGATCAAGTGCGTGACGTTGCCGGGCAGCGTCTCCGTGTATTCCTTCTCCTCCATGGTGATGCCGTTGTCGCTGTTCACCAGCACATCGCCCACGGGTCGCCGGCCGGCGGGCTGCCCATTGACGTAGAGAAGGCCGCCGCGAACCTGGATGTGGTCTCCGGGCAAGCCGATGATGCGCTTGATGTAATCCTCGTAATCGGCGTTCTTGTTCTTGAACACGACCACGTCGCCGCGTTTGGGCAAGCTGCCGAAGATGCGTCCGGAGAACAGGTTGGGCGAGAACGGCATGGAGTGGCGGGAAAATCCGTACGCGTATTTCGACACGAACAGGTAGTCGCCGATCAACAGCGTCGGGACCATCGACCCGGACGGGATATTGAACGGCTCGAAGCCGACCGTGCGGATCACGACTGCGATCAATACGGCATAGATGATGGTCTTGATGTTATCGAGCCAACCGCCCGATTGCGCTTTCGCCATGAAGATGGAATGGTCCGGTCAAATGCGGGCGGATGAAGCCGATAGGGTCACCCCCTGTCAAGGAAGCGCGAGCGACGGTTGCTAAAGGCGCGTCAGGATCATCGGCAACTCGTTCTTGTCGGTCATCTCGGCAGTTGCGTCCGGCCACGACCAGCCTGCACTGAACAAGTCGCGCATGCGGGCTGGGGGGCAGTCGAAAGGTGGTCCGCCCGGTTGTCCAGTCTGTTTGAAAAGGATGAACAGCGCGCCCCCGGGACGCAGCCAGTCGCGCAGCCGGGCTGCATAGGCGACCCATGACGAAGGCGGCAAGGCGCACAGGCAAGTCTGATCGTATGCGGCGTCAAACCGCTCGGTCGGAGTCCAGGTGAGCAGATCAGCCTCGTGCACGTTTGCGGCCAAGCCTGCCGTGTGAAACCGGACTCGCTGCACTGCGACCGCAGCAGGGCTGAGGTCCACGACCGTCACGTCGAACCCGTCCCGGGCGAGCGCCATCGGCTCCCCGCTCCGCCCAGCGCCAGACACGAGGATGCGACAAGGGGCCAATACGCCGGTCGAGCGCCACGTCAGGAATGCGGGGTTGAGCGTCGGCCGTTCCCAAGGCGTCCGCTCGGCCTGATATTGGGCGTCCCAGTCCAGCGCGACCCCCTGGGCTGGGCGTTGTCCGCTCATCCGGGCTCGCCAGCGATGGTGACCTGCGCGAACGCGTAGGGGTGCTCGTCGGTCAGCGTCAGGTGGATTGTGGCGCAGTGGCCGGGCGGGGTGATGGCAAGCAGGCGACGTGCGGCGCCGCTGGTCAAGACCAGGGTGGGTTGCCCACTCGGCAGGTTCGCGACACCGATGTCTGATAGGAACACGCCGCTTCGGAACCCGGTGCCGAGCGCCTTGGCGCACGCCTCCTTCGCGGCAAATCGCTTCGCGTAGGTGGCGGGTTGGCTGCGCGGGTGGCGCCTTGCGGCGCGGGCGCGTTCTTGGTCGGTGAATACCCGCTGCAGGAACCGATCGCCGAACCGCTCCATCGCCCGCTCGATGCGGCGAATGTCGCACAGGTCGGACCCGATCCCCAGGATCACGCGCCCGCCCGCGCAGCGATCATGCCCGAGCCCGTTCGACCTGCGTGATGCCGGCGGCTGCCCGCAGCCCGGCGATCACCGTCGAGAGGTGCCGGAGATCGCGAACTTCCACGTCGACGAGGATCTCGAAGAAGTCCTGCTGCCGGTTTGTTATCTTCAGGTTGGTCACTGACCCGTCATGCTTGGAGATCGCGTTCGCCAAGCTGGCCAGCGTTCCGGGCTCATTGGCCGCCACGACGCTGATGCGCCCGGTATGCAGACCCGCGGCCTGCTCCGCCTCCCAACCTATGTCGATGAAACGCTCCGGGGTGGCGGCGAAGCTGTCGAGCGTCTGACACCCTTTGGCGTGGACGGTGACGCCCTTGCCGGTCGTGACGATGCCGACGATCGGATCGCCGGGCAGCGGATGGCAGCAGCCGGCGTAGCTGATCGCCATGCCGGGGAGCAGTCCGCTCACCCCGCTGGCGCCTGCCGCCGGGCGGCTGGGCGCGCGGGACGGCAGTTGCGGGATCATGCGGGTGGCGCGGGGGGCGGCGCGGAGTTCCGGGTAGGCCGCGTGGACCACGTCTTTCGGCCCGGTGTTGCCGTTTCCGACGCTGACGTACAGGTCGTCCAGAGTGGCCGATTTGAGACTTTTGAGCGCGCTCTCCAGCACTTTCTCGGACCCGTCGACGCCGTCTTGCCGAAATGCCTTGGCCAGCGCTGCGCGGCCTGCAACGAGGTGCTGCTGCCGTTGCTGCATCGCCACGTGGCGACGGATCCGAGCGCGGGCCTTCCCGGTTACGGCAAACCGTTCCCACGCTGGGGAGGGCGTCCCGTTGCGGGTCGTCATGATCTCGACCTGGTCGCCGTTCTGCAACTCGGTCCGCAGCGGCAGCAATCGGCCGTTCACCTTGGCGCCAACGCATGTGTCGCCAACCTGGCTGTGCACGGCATAGGCGAAGTCGACTGGAGTGGCGCCGCGCGGCAGCTGGATCAACTGCCCCTTCGGCGTGAAGCAGAAGACTTGATCCTGGTACAACTCGAGTTTTGTGTTCTCGAGGAAGTCCTCGCCTGTCGCTGAGTTGTCGAGGATTTCGAGCAGATCCCGAACCCAGGGAAACGTCTTGCCGTCACCCGGACCGGGCACGCCCTGCTTGTAGCCCCAATGCGCGGCCACCCCGTTATCGGCGATCCTCTGCATGTCCGCGGTGCGGATCTGGATCTCGATCTTCTGGTTGAGCGGCTGCCGCAGGGTCACGCCGGTGTGCAAGCTTTGATAGCCGTTCGGTTTCGGCGTCGAGATGTAATCCTTGAACCGTCCGGCGATGACCTGGTAGCTGGCGTGCACCGCGCCGAGCGCCATGTAACAGTCGGCCCGCGTCGGAACCACGACACGAAAGGCCATGATATCAGATAGTTGTTCAAAGGCGATGTTGCGACGTTGCATCTTCTCCCAGATGGAGAAAGGGCTTTTTTCGCGGCCAGTCACGTCCACTTGGCCAATGCCGCCCTCGCGGCAGACGCGAGCCAAGTCGCGGCGAACTTCCTCGATGACGTCGGCGCCCTGGCCGCGCAGGAAGTTCAGCCGGGCTTGGATCGTGTCGAACGCCTCGTGTTCCAACTGAGCGAAAGCGAGGTTCTGCAATTCGGTCTTGATCGCGTCCATGCCGATGCGCTCAGCCAAGGGAGCGTAGATCTCCATGGTTTCGCGGGCGATGCGCTGGCGCCGTTCTGTCGAAGCGACGAAGTGAAGCGTGCGCATATTGTGCAGCCTGTCCGCCAGCTTCACCAGCAACACGCGGATGTCCTGGCTGATCGCCAATACTAGTTTACGGAAATTTTCCGCCTGCTTGTCGCGGCCGGTCTTGAGTTCCAGCTTGGTGAGCTTGGTTACTCCGTCGACCAGGCCGGCAATGTTGCTGCCGAAACGTTGCTGTATGTCGGCCAGTGTCACGCCCGTGTCTTCCACGACATCGTGCAGCAGGGCGGTGACGATGCTGCCAGTGTCTAGCCTGTAAGTGGCAAGTATATCCGCTACTGCGACAGGATGCGTGATGTATGGTTCGCCGTTGTCGCGAATCTGCTTGCCATGCGCCTGGGCAGCCATGACATACGCAGCATCAATCAGCCCGACATCGGCCTTCGAATCGTAGGCGAGGACGCGTTCAGTAAGCTCGAATTGGCGGACCGTGTCGCTGCGGCTAGGCCGCGCGGTTTCGACGCCATCTGGCGCAAAGACTGAGCCGACAGCCCGGCTATCGGCGCTTTGCCTAACCATGCACCTCTGTCAATCGAGCGCTCAGCGGCGACGCCCGCCAAGTTCGGCCTCGATCGCCGCCTCAAGATCCTCCGGAGCCATTTCCTCGACGGGGAGGCTTGCTGCCTCTTCCTCGGCGGAAATGTCCTGCAACCCAAAGATGTTCTGGTCGGTCGGGATGAGGTCGAGCACCTCTTCGTCCGCCGGTTCGGGTTCAGGCGCGCGAGACAGCGACCTGATCAGGTCCTGCTCGAGCTTCGGCAAGGAAATCGTCTCCTCGGCAATCTCGCGCAGGGCGACCACAGGGTTCTTATCGTCGTCGCGTTCGACAGTAAGCTCCTCCCCGCGGCTGAGATTGCGCGCGCGCTGCGCGGCGAACAGAACCAGCTCGAAGCGGTTGGGAACGCGCTGGACGCAGTCCTCGACAGTCACGCGCGCCATTGGCCATCTCCACGAAGCATTTGGATTGATCGTCTTAGTTAGCGGTCGCCAGCCTTTCTCGCAAGTGCGAAGACGTTTTGGCCCGGCAATGCGGCGAGCAAATCGCGTGCGGACCGACCTGTTGCCGGGTGGCGCCAGTCGGGCGCCACGTCGAGCAAAGGCGCCAGCACGAAGGCGCGTTCGTGCATGCGCGGGTGTGGCAGCACGGGGTCGGGCGCGTTGCGAACGAGGTTGCCGATCGCCACGATGTCGAGGTCGAGGGTGCGCGGCGCGTTGACGATTGTGCGACGACGTCCGAAGGCCGCCTCAGTGCGTTGCAGGGCTTGAAGCAGCGCCGCCGGGTCGATCTTGCCGGACAGGAGGGCGACGGCATTGATGAATCGCGGCTGGTCGGAGGGCGGGATCGGCTCGGTTTCATACAGCCGCGACAGCGCCAGCAGCTTCAGGCCCATCATCCCGTCCAGCGCAGCGGCGGCCTTTCGGCAAGTTTCCACCGCCGGCGTCCCGTCCGCCGCGGGCAGGTTTGCTCCTAAAGCGATCAGGATCGTCGTGTCAGCTTGCATCTTTTCACCTTCGGGACGCCTTCTATGATTGACGCCCAGGGCAACAGCCACGCCGCGACGCGCCGAACTCAAAGGACCTGAACCGTTGCTCTTCCTGCCAAACGAGCGCACCGCCTTATTTATCGACGGAGCGAATCTTTATTCCGCGTCACGCAATCTTGGCTTCGACGTCGATTACCGCAACATGCTCGCGTTCTTTCGGGCCAAAACGCATATCGTCAGGGCGTATTACTACTCGGCCGTCTTGGAAACCGAGGAGTATTCTCCGCTCAAGCCGTTGACGGATTGGCTTGCGTACAACGGCTACGCTCTCGTCACCAAGGCGGCGCGAGAGTTCGTGGACGCTGCCGGCCGCCGCCGGGTGAAGGGCAATATGGATGTCGAGCTGGCCGTGGACATGATGGAGATGGCGCCCAGGCTCGATCACGCCGTGCTATTCAGCGGGGACAGCGATTTCCGCCGACTAGTCGAGGCTGTCCAGCGACAGGGCGTCCGGGTGTCGGTGGTGTCCACCGTCCGCAGCAGCCCTCCAATGATCGGCGACGAACTGCGTCGCCAGGCCGACCAGTTCCTGGACCTGGCGGACATCGCGGCAGGGTTCACCCGTCGCCAGACCGAGCCGCGGACCCGGCTGGCGCGTCCAGCCCCGACGGACCCCCACGAGGCTGCCGAACTCACGTGAACGAGCCGGCTGCGGACTGCCCACTCTGCCCGCGGCTGTCCGCCTACCGCGCTGCAAACCGCGCAGCGAACCCCGATTGGTTCAATGCGCCCGTGCCCAGCTTCGGCAGCAGCGATGCCCAACTGCTCGTGGTCGGCATGGCGCCCGGAGTGCGGGGCGCCAACCGCACTGGACGGCCATTCACCGGAGACCATGCCGGGTTGCTGCTCTACGAGACGCTAGGTCGTTTCGGCTTTGCCGCCGGGACGTACCGAGCGCACCCGGCGGATGGGTTGGCGCTGAAGAATTGTCGCATCGTCAACGCCGTGCGCTGCGTGCCGCCGGCAAACCTGCCGATCCCATCCGAGGTGAAGACGTGCAACCAGTTCCTGACGGCGGAACTGCTCGGCATGCGGCATGTGCGGGTGGTGCTGGTCTTGGGCCTGCTCGCCCACGCCGCCTTGTTGCGCGCGCTAGATCTGAAGCAGAGCGCCTTCAAGTTTCGGCATGGCGCCCTGCATGCGCTGCCAAACAACCTGCTGCTCGCCGACAGCTTTCACGTATCCCGTTACAACACGAACACCGGACGGCTGACGGAGGCGATGTTCGAGGCGGTCGTGGCGGAGGCGCAGCGACAGCTTGGCTGAGCTTAGCCGGCCCGGCCAGGCGTCCGATGCCGATACGCAAGCGCCTCGGCCACATCGACGCGGCGGACCCGCGGCGCCTCTGCGAGATCGGCGACTGTGCGCGCGACGCGCAGCACGCGGATGAAACCCCGAGCGGAGAGCCGGAGCCGTTCGGCCGCTTGCTCCACGAGCGCGCGGGCGTCCGTCTGCAAGTCGATGGCCCCGACCTCCACTTCCGCGTTGACCGGCGCACCGTCGGTTCCTGCGCGGGCGCGTTGCACCGCGCGAGCGCGATGAACGCGGTCGGCCACCGGGGCGCTCGCCTCGCCCGGCGGCGCGCGCGACATTTCGGCGGGCGGGATGGGCTGCACCGCGACGATCATGTCGATCCGGTCCAGCAGCGGGCCGCTGATGCGGCTGAGATACTCCTCCCCGCAACGGGGCGCTTTGCTGCATTCGCGCGAGGCATCGCCCAAATAGCCGCAGCGACATGGGTTCATGGCGGCCACGAGCTGGAATCGCGCCGGATAGGTGACGTGCGCGGCGGCGCGGGCGACCGTCGTCCGGCCGGTTTCCAACGGCTGCCGCAGCGCCTCCAGCACGGCGCGCGGAAACTCGGGGAACTCGTCGAGGAAGAGCACCCCCTTGTGCGCCAGGCTGATCTCGCCAGGACGGGCGCGCTGCCCGCCACCGACGAGCGCCGCCTGCGACGTTCCCCCAGCGGGCTCCCGATACGGCGGTCGCAACAGCAGCCGGCCACCGTCGAGCATGCCGGCGACGCTGTGAATCATGCTGACCTCCAAGGCGTCGCGCGGTTCCAGGTCGGGCAGCAGGCCCGCGAGGCGCACGGCCAGCATGGATTTGCCTGCACCGGGCGGCCCGACGAGCAGCAGGTTGTGACCGCCAGCCGCCGCGATCTCCAGCGCCCGCTTCGCCGTCTCCATGCCGCGCACGTCGGCGAGGTCCGGCCCGGGGATGGCCTCGCGCACGCCGGCGGGCTGAGGCGGCGAGAGCACCTGCGTGCCGCGAAAATGGTTGACCACGGCCAACAGGCTCGGCACGGCGAGCACCTCGATGCGCCCGGCCCATGCGGCCTCGCCGCCTTGGGCCGCCGGGCAGATAAGGCCGAGGTCCCTGGCGGACGCGGACATGGCCGCCGGCAGCACGCCGGTCACGCTGTTGACGCCGCCATCCAGCGAGAGCTCCCCGAGCGCCGCGTAGCCCTGCAGTTCGTCACGCGGCAGCACGTCCATCGCGGCCAGCACGCCCAGGGCGATCGGCAGGTCGAAATGGCTGCCCTCCTTCAGCAGGTCCGCGGGGGCAAGATTGATCAGCACCCGCCTGGGCGGCAGCGACAGCCCCATGGCGGTCAAAGCGGCGCGAACCCGTTCCCGCGCCTCGCCAACCGCCTTGTCGGGTAGGCCGACCACGAGGAAGGCTGGAATGCCGGAGGAAATCTGGACCTGGACCTCGACCGGCATCGCCTCGATGCCGGAGAACGCGAAGGACTGGATCCGGGCGAGGCTCACCCGGCAAAGCCAGAGAGGAACGATTTCAGCAACGGGCCGAGCGCCTCGATGTTGTAGCCGCCCTCCTGGATCAGGACCGCGGGCAGCGCCAGGCGCCCGATAGAGGCGCCTGCGCGAGCGAACCCGTCCGGCGACACCGCCAAAAAGCTGAGCGGCTCGTCTCGCGAAGCGTCGAACCCCAGGCTCACGACCAGCGCGTCGGCGCCGAACCGCTCGATCACGCGCAACGCCGTGTCGAGCGCGGCCAACCAGCCGAGGTCGCCGGTGCCCCGTGCGAGCGGGAAATTGCGATTGAAGCCGACCCCGGCGCCGCCGCCGAGTTCGTCTGCGTGGCCAACGTACCAAGGGTAATAGCTCGAGGGATCGCCGTGCACGGAGGTGAACAGCACGTCGTCGCGGGACCAGAACACGCCCTGCGTGCCGTTGCCGTGATGGCTGTCGATATCGAGCACCGCGATGCGCCGCGCGCCATGCGAGAGGAGACGCTCCACCGCCAATGCGGCGTTGTTCAGGTAGCAATGGCCACCAGCGCGGGCTGGATAGGCATGGTGCCCGGGCGGCCTGCATAACGCGTAGCAATCGCGATTGCGGGCCGCTTCGTCCGCGGCTGCAAGCGCGCAAGCGGCCGCCGCGGTGATGGCCCGCCAGCTCTGGGGCCCGATTGGGCAAGCGGCGTCGGCGGAGAACCAGCCGGCGCGGCCGATGTTCGACTCGGGCGGACGCGCGCCGTTGGCCAACATCTCGGGCGAGGGATGCACGTTTGCGACCACCTCGTCTCCGGCATCATCCATGGCCGCCCATTCCGCCGCGGCGCCAGCCAGCCAGTTAAGATACTCAGGAGGATGCACCGCCTCCAGGGCGGCCCGGTCCGGCTCGACCGGCAAGGTGATATCCAGTCCCATGGCGGCGCAGCCATCCAGCAATGCCAAGGCGCGAGCGGGGACCTCGTAGTTTGCCCGCAATTGCCCGCGTTGCAGGAAGAAGCGCGGCGTATGCGACAGTTGCGCCGGGTCCCAAAATGCCTTCAACCGCGTGCCTCCCGTTGGTTGCCGCACGGTAATGCGTTTCGCCGAAAGCGGGAACGGCAAGTCTAAGGCAGCCCAACCCCCGGTTGCCGACCTTCCGAGCCAGGAAGCGCTTGCTTCCCTGACGAGCGCCTACTCGGGGGGGTTCTCGAGGCGGGGTTTCGCCTTGGTTGCGGCCTTCGCCTCGCCCGTGGTGTTCCGCGGTCGGGTCGCGGCTTGCTGGTCAGCCAATGCAACCGAGAGGCAATTCAAAGCTGCGGACAAGCATGCCGCCGATGCAGCGAGGTCATTGCGCGCCGTCGCACGTTCGGGAACGGCCAGCATGGGAAAGGGGATGATCCTCGGCATTGCGGGACGAGTCATGTCAGCCTCCGGGCCGACGTTCATAGCGGGAAAGAGCCCAGTTCGAACCTCGATGCCTATAACGTGACTTCTTTCTCACCCGATCTCTCACCAGAGCAAAAAGCTCACCCCGAGTAGGCGAAGCACGAGAACGGTGATGAGGACTGTCGCAACTACCCCGGATAAGCCGTATCGGAGCCGCATGTAGCCGGACGGGGTCAAACCGGCGGCGACGCCACGGGCTTCCACGATCGTGGTCGCGATGAAGCCGATCAGCAGAAGACCGAGCCCGGCGCTCGCGTTGACTGCGATGGACAGCAGCAACGCCACCCAGCCCACCAGCGACGGCAGCACGCCGAGGCTCAGGCGCGCACGCTCCCCATGACCAGACGGTTCGAGCAGCGCGAACCCCCAATGCACGCCGCCGAGAAAGGCCAGGATCACCGCACCGTAGGCGACGAGCGCCTGGGCTCCTCGGTCGCCCGACGGCGTTAGCGCCAGCACGCCGCAAGCGACGAACGGCAGCAGCCCGGCAAGACCGAGCAGCACGGCAAGGGTCGGCAGTTGTCTGGTCATGGCGGCAGCTTGCCACGCTGCGCCGCGCGGCGCAGCCGGGCTTTGTCGCAGGGCATGGCTGCGCGGTAGAATGCGGGATGGGACCTAGCCTCGAGATCGGCGTCACGCTGCTGCTTATCCTGCTGAACGGACTCTTCGCGCTGAGCGAGATGGCCATGGTGTCGGCGCGGCGGGCGCGCCTGATGGTTTTGGAGCGCAAGGGCGTTCGCGGCGCCACCGCGGCATTGACGCTGGCTGAAGACCCGCAGCGCTTCCTGCCGACGGTGCAGGTCGGCATGACGCTGGTCGGCATCCTGACCGGCACGTTCGGCGGCGCGAGGCTGGCGGTTCGGCTGGAGCCGGCGTTCCTGGGCAACGCCACCCTCGCGCCCTTCGCCGGCGAGCTGTCGCTGCTGATCGTGGTGCTGGCGACCACGTTCCTGACCCTCGTGCTGGGAGAACTGGTGCCGAAGCAGTTGGCGCTGCGGGAGCCGGAGCTGCTGGCCGCCCGCATCGCACGGCCGCTGCGTTGGCTCAGCCGGGTGGCTTCGCCGCTCATCTGGGTGCTGGGTATGGCGACCGGGCTGATCCTGCGGCTGTTTGGCGCGCCCCGCGCCGGCGCCGGGGCGGTGACGGAGGAGGAGTTGAAGGCGGTGCTGGCCGAAGGGGCCGAGGTCGGCGTGCTGGAAATGGGCGAGCGGGAGATGATAGAGCGCCTGTTGCGGCTGGCCGACAAACCCGTGCGCGCCCTGATGACTCCGCGCAACGAGATCGCGTTCATCGACCGAACCGACCCGCGCCGCGACATCGTGCAAGCGCTGCGGGAGTCGCGGCACAACCGGCTGGTGGTGTCCGACGGCTCGGTCGACAACGTCGTGGGCGTGGTCCAGGCCAAGGACATCCTGGACCAGATGCTGGCCGGCGGAGAGCTGTCGGTGTCTGCGGTGCTGCGGCAGCCGATGGTCGTGCCGGACACCATCAGCGCGTTGGACGCGTTGGAGCGGCTGAAGGCGGATCCGTTGGGGCTTGCACTGGTGATGGACGAGTACGGCAGCTTCGAGGGCGTAGTCACGGCGGCCGACGTCCTGGAGGCGATCGTCGGCGACATCAACGACACCCAGCTCGACCGGGCCGATGATGCGCAAAGCATGCCGGGCAGCCTGGTGGTGGACGGCATGATGCCGGTCGACGAGTTGAAGTCCCGCTTGTCGCTGCCGGACCTGCCGGCGGAGGGCAGCTATCACACCACCGCCGGGCTGCTGCTGGCGCTGCTGCGGCGCGTGCCCCGGACCGGCGACAAGATCGTGTTCGCCGGATGGTTGTTCGAGGTGCAATCGATGGATGGACGCCGGGTGGAGCGCGTGCGCGCAAGCCGCGAGGTCTTGGCGGAGGGGTAGATGTCGCAGTTACCTTGCAAATCAAGCCGAAGATGACGCCGTTCGCCACGGCGCTGGGCTACTCAGGAGTTGGCAATGCCGAGACCGCCTGTTCCGCCATTCGATGTCGATACCGCCGCGCAGAAAGTGCGGGCAGCGGAGGACGCCTGGAATACCCGCGACCCGGAGCGTGTGTCGCTCGCCTACACCGAAGACAGCGTCTGGCGGAACCGGGCGGAGTTCATCACCGGGCGCGCATCCATCGTCGCCTTCCTCCAGGACAAATGGGCGCGCGAGTTGGACTATCGCCTGATCAAGGAGGTCTGGGCGCATGCGGGCAATCGTATCGCAGTGCGGTTCGCCTACGAGTGGCGCGACGCTTCCTGCCGGTGGTTCCGCAGCTATGGCAACGAGAACTGGGAGTTTGATGCCGAAGGTCTGATGCGTCGCCGCATCGCCAGCATCAACGACCTGCCGATTGACCCGGCCAGCCGGAAGTTCCACTGGCAGCTCGGCCGCCGCCCCGACGACCATGCCAGCCTGTCGGAACTGGGATTGTAGCGTTAGGTGGCAATAGGGGCCCAGCGGGGCTAACAAGCGCGCTCACCTCCCCGGGGACACGCGCCCGCCATGCATGCCTATCGAACCCACACCTGCGACCAATTGCGCGCGAGCGACGCCGGGCAGACGGCCCGCCTCTCCGGCTGGGTGCACAGCAAGCGCGACCATGGCGGGCTGCTGTTCATCGACCTGCGCGACCATCACGGGCTGACGCAGGTGGTGTTCCCCGCCGGCTCCCCGGCGTTCGCCGAAGCGGATGCGCTGCGGGTCGAAAGCGTGGTGACGGTGACGGGCATGGTGGTGGCGCGCGAGGGCGCCACGGTGAACGACAAGCTGCCGACCGGCGCGGTGGAGCTGCGGGCCGACACGCTGGTGCTGCAATCCGCCGCCGCCGTGCTGCCGTTCCCGGTCGCGGGCGAGGCGGCGACCTCCGAGGAGCTGCGGTTGCGCTACCGCTACCTGGACCTGCGGCGGGACAAGATCCACCGCAACATGATGCTGCGCGCGGGGGTGATCGCGTATCTGCGGCGGCAGATGATCGCGGCCGGTTTCACCGAATTCCAGACGCCGATCCTGACCGCGTCCTCGCCGGAGGGCGCGCGCGACTTCCTGGTGCCGTCGCGCACGCATCCCGGCACGTTCTACGCCCTGCCGCAGGCGCCGCAGCAGTTCAAGCAGCTGGCGATGGTGGCCGGGTTCGACCGCTATTTCCAGATCGCGCCATGCTTCCGTGACGAGGCGGGCCGCGCGGACCGCTCGCCGGGGGAGTTCTACCAGCTCGATTTCGAGATGAGCTTCGTCACCCAGGAGGACGTGTTCACCACGCTGGAGCCGGTGATCGGCGGAGTGTTCCGGGAGTTCGGTGGTGGACGGGCGGTGACGGAGGGGGCGTTCCCGCGCATCCCGTATGAGGCGGCGATGCTGGAATACGGCTCCGACAAGCCGGATCTGCGCAACCCGCTGCGGATCACGGACGTGACGGAGCATTTCGCCGGGTCGGGGTTCGGGTTGTTCGCGAAGATCGCGGCGGGCGGCGGCGTGGTGCGGGCGATCCCTGCGCCGGGCGCCGGGCCGAGGCCGCGCGGGTTCTTCGACAAGCTGAACGAATGGGCTCGGGAGCAGGGCGCCGCCGGGCTGGGCTACATCGTATTCGAGGCGGAAGGCGGCAAAGGGCCGATCGCCAAGAACCTGGAACCGGCGCGGGTGGAGGCGATCCGCGCCGCATGCGGGTTGGCGGTGGGCGACGCGGCGTTCTTCGCGGCCGGGCCGCGGGACGAGGCGGCCAAGTTCAGCGGCGCGGTGCGCAACCGCATCGGCGCCGAGCTGGACGTGTGTGAGAAGGATGCGTTCCGGCTGTGCTGGATCACCGACTTCCCGATGTACGAGCGCGTCGAGGAGACCGGGCTGATCGACTTCAGCCACAACCCGTTCTCGATGCCGCAGGGCGGGTTGGAGGCGCTCGACACGCAGGATCCGCTCACGATCAAGGCCTATCAATACGACATCGTGTGCAATGGCGTGGAGCTTTCGTCCGGCGCCATCCGCAATCACCGGCCGGAGATCATGATCCGCGCGTTCGCGATCGCCGGGTATGACGAGGCGGAGGTGGAAGCGCGGTTCGGCGGCATGCTGAGCGCGTTCCGCTACGGCGCGCCGCCGCATGGCGGGTCGGCGCCGGGCATCGACCGCATCGTCATGCTGCTGGCCGACGAGCCGAACATCCGCGAGGTGATCCTGTTCCCGCTGAACCAGCAGGGCCAGGACCTGATGATGGGCGCGCCGTCGCCGACCACGCCGGCGCGGCTGAAGGAGCTGTCGCTGAAGCTGGACCTGCCGCCGGCGAAGAAGCCCTGACGGGTCATAGCGCCGCGAGCGCAGCGCACTCCGCCAGCTGTTCAGTCGCGCCAAGCACGTCGCCGGTGTAGCCGCCGATCTGCCGCCAAGCGAGCGCTGTCACGACCAGGCCCGATGCGAGGGCTGCGATGGCGGCTGCTGGCGTGGCAATTGCGGTCACCGCGGCGATTGCCAGCCCGGCCAGCATGGGCGCCCGGCTGCCCGCGGCCAGCGACGCGGCAAGCCCGTCGGGTCGCGCCGGGCGCAGCAGCAACGCCGGCGCCAGTATCGCACCGCGTGCAAGGATGGCGCTCAACACGAGCGCTGTCGCCGGGCGTGGCGAGAGAGCGATGGCGGCGGTCCGCGCCAGCAGACTGAACCCCAACGCCATCGCCCCGTAGCTGCCTATGCGGCTGTCGCGCATTATCAGCAGCTTGCGCTCAATGGTTCGTCCTCCGCCGAAGCCGTCGGCGGTGTCGGCCAGCCCGTCCTCATGCAGGGCGCCGGTGACCAGCGTGATGGCGGCGACGGCCCAGACCGCGGCGAGCGGTTGCGGCATGCCGAGCCGCATTGCCGTGACAAGCACGAGTGCGCCGACCGCCCCCACGCCCGCGCCGACGATCGGGTAGGCCCATGCGCAGGCGGACACTGGCGGGTGCGTCGCGCTGAGCTTTGACACGGGGACGCGGGTGAGCAGCGTGAATGCGGCGATCAGCTCCGCCCACCGTTTCATTCGGCAGGGCCGGCGACCGCAGCCTCCGCGAATGTCGCCATGCCGGCGTGGCAGGCCAACGCCGCCCGCAGCAGCGGGACGGCGAGCGCCGCGCCGGACGCCTCGCCGAGCCGCAGGCCGAGGTCGAGCAGCGGATCCAGGCCCAACACCGCTAGCAAGCGGCCATGCGCCATTTCTGTCGAGCGATGGGCGGCCAGGCAGCCGTCGAGCGCGCCGGGTTGCGCGAGCGCGAGCGGCGCTACGGCGGCGGTGCAGACGAAGCCGTCCAGCAGCACCGGAACGCCGCGCTGCCGCGCCGCGAGCGCCGCGCCGGCCAGCGCGGCCATCTCGCGGCCTCCAACGCAGCGGAGGGTCTCGATCGGCGACAAGCCGGCATGCCGGGCGGCGGCGGCCTGCACGACAACGCGCTTGCGATCAAGGCCAGGGTCGTCGACGCCCGTTCCACGGCCAGTCCAGTCTTTCCCGCCATACAGCGCGGCGCACAGGGCGGCGGCCGCGGTGGTGTTGCCGATGCCCATCTCTCCCAGGCAGAGCAGGTCCGTGTTCGGGCGGACCGCTGCGTGGCCTGCCGCGAACGCTTCGGAAAACTCCTGCGGCGACAGGGCGGCGGCATCGACGACGTCGGCGGTCGGGCGATCCAACTCGAGCGGAATGACCCGCAACGCCGCGCCGGCGCCACGGGCCAACTGGTTGATGGCGGCGCCCCCGGCCGCGAAGTTGGCGACCATCTGCGCCGTGACGGCGGCCGGATAGGGCGACACCCCGCGGGCCGTGACGCCGTGATTGCCGGCAAACACCAGCACCTCCACCCGGTCCAGACGAGGCATCGGGCGGCGCTGCCACCGGGCCAGCCAGGCGACGATCGTCTCCAACCTGCCAAGGCTGCCCGGCGGTTTGGTCAGCGTCGCCTGCCGAGCCCCGACCGCGGCAGCGGCTTCGGCGTCGCCGGGAGGCAGGGCGGACAGCGCGTTTGCGATTTCGGCTTGGGTCATGGCAGTTCGCCCGCGATAGCGTGGAAGAACGAGCCGGTCACCTGGCCTCGCCGTCCACCACTGGGGCCAAGCGGCGCCCCGGCGGAGTCTTCCACCGTCGCGTAAGGCGGGTCGGATCCGGGATCGGCGAGGGTGGCGTAGTGGAATTCGTGGCCGCGCAGCACGCGACCGTCTAGCAGCGTGGCCCGGCGGTAGCCCAAGTGCAGCGAGCGGCGGCCGAAGCTGGTGGCGTGATCCAGCAGCCCGGCCATTGGGTGACAGGCCCCGTCCGCCGTGGTCAACGCCGCACCGAGCACCATGTAGCCGCCGCACTCGCCATGGACTGGACGGGTTTCGGCAAAGCGACGCAGCCCGGTGCGGAACCGGTCCGCGGCGGCCAGGGTGGGGGCGTGCAGTTCGGGGTACCCGCCGGGCAGCCAGCAGCAATCGGCGTGGGCTGGCGGCGGTTCATCGGCGAGGGGAGAGAACGGGAGCAGCTCCGCGCCGGCTTCTCGCCAGGCGGCGAGCACGTGCGGATAGGTAAAGGAGAACGCGGCGTCCTGCGCCAGGGCGATGCGCTGCCCGGGGGGTGGAAGGGCGTGCACGGCGTCGCTCCGGCGTGCCCGGTCGCAGGGTGCGCGGGGACCGAACAAGGCGTCCAAGTCCAGGCATCGCTCCGCCATGTCGGCCAGTTGCCCCAAGTGGTCGGCCAACGCCGGGTGCTCGCCGGCCTGCACCAGGCCGAGATGGCGTTCGGGCAGCGTCAGCGCGTTGTCGCGCGGGATGGCGCCCAGCACGGGAAGGCGCATGGCGGCTTCCACCGCGCGCCGATGCTTGGCGCTGCCCACGCGGTTCAGCACCACGCCGCCGAGCCGCACCTCAGGGTCGAAGGTCGCCATCCCATGCGCGACCGCGGCGGCGGTTTGCGCCTGGCCGGACACGTCCAGCACCAGCAACACCGGCAGTCCGAAGCGCTTGGCGAGGTCTGCGGCGCTGCCGGTTCGGCCGGGTGGCCCGGCAACGCCGTCGAACAGCCCCATGGCCCCCTCAATCACCATCAGGTCCGCGCCGTCGCAGGCCTGGGCATACAGCGCGTCCAGCAGCGGCGGCGGCATCGCCCAACTGTCCAGGTTCACGCCGGGCGCGCCCGAGGCGGCGGCGTGAAACGCCGGGTCGATGTAGTCGGGGCCGGCCTTCGCCGTTCGCACCGCCACGCCGCGGCGGCGCAGCGCGGCGACCAGGCCCAGCGTCACCGTCGTCTTGCCGCTGCCGGAGCGCGGCGCCGCCACCAGCCAACCGGGCGTGGTCATGCTAGCGTCGCCCCGTGAGCGATCCAGCGAACGGTAGTAGTCTGCGGCGCGGCTGGACCACCGGCGCCTGCGCGGCGGCGGCGGCCAAGGCGGCGTTCGCCGCGCTGCGCACCGGCTCGTTCCCCGACCCGGTCGAGATTCCGCTGCCGCGCGGCGGCCGCGCCGCGTTCGCGCTGGCGGAGTGGCGGCTCGGGCGCGGCGAGGCGAGCGCTGCGATCGTGAAGGATGCCGGCGACGATCCCGATGTCACCCACGGCGCGCTGATCCGGGTGCGGGTGATGGAGGGCGGCGCTGGCGTGCAGTTTCGCGCCGGCCCCGGCGTGGGCATGGTGACGCGCGCCGGCCTGCCGGTGCCCCCGGGCGAGCCCGCCATCAACCCGGCGCCGCGCCAGATGGTGCGGGACGCGCTGGCCGAGGTGGGGCCGGCGAACGTGATGGTGGAGATCGGCGTCGACGACGGCGTGCGACTGGCGGAGCGGACGCTCAATGGCCGGCTGGGCATCGTCGGCGGCCTGTCGATCCTGGGCACGACCGGCATCGTGGTGCCGTATTCCTGCGCCGCCTGGATCGACACCATCCATCGCGGCATCGACGTCGCGCGCGCGGCCGGGATCACCCATGTCGCCGGCGCCACGGGCAGCGCCAGCGAGGCGGCGGTGGCTGCGCTGCACGGCCTGCCCGAGATCGCGCTGCTGGAGATGGGCGATTTCGTGGGCGGTCTGCTGCGCTACATCCGGCGCCATCCCGTCCCGCTGCTGACCATCGCGGGCGGCGTGGCGAAGATGACCAAGCTGGCGCAAGGTCGGCTGGACCTGCACAGCAAGCGCGGTTCGGTCGACATGGCGCAGTTGGCGGCGCTGGCCGGCGTGCCCGGCGTGGCCGGGGCCAATACGGTCGCCGAGGCGGTCGCCCTTGCGCCGGCGTTGGGCGAGGCGGTCGCGCGGGGCGCCTGGCAGACCGCTTTCGCCGCATTGGAGGGCGCGCCCGTCGCGCTGGACGTCGCCGTGTTCGATCGCGAGGGTCGGCTGCTGGGGCATCACGGCCGGTGGCGCCTCTTGTAGTCCGGGCTGTAGAGCGCGCTTTCACCAGCGCCGTCGCCGTCCAGCGCAGGGCCGACCAGCAACAGCGCGGTGCGCTCCACACCCGCAGAGTCCAGCGTGCCGAGGGTCGCGCGGATCACCTGCTGCTCCGGCCATGTGGCGCGGGTTACGAGGGCTGCCGGGCAATCGGCGCCGTAGAACGGCAGCAGGGCGGCGAGCGCGTCCGGCAGCAGGGCGGCCGCAAGGTGGATCGCGAGCGTGGCGCCGGTTTGGGCGTAGGCGGCCAGCTGCTCGCCCGGCGGCATCGCGGAGGCGCGCCCGGGCATGCGGGTCAGCACCACCGTCTGCGCCACGCCCGGCGCCGTCAGTTCGCGCCCCAGCACGGCGGCTGCCGCGGCGAAGGCGGGGACGCCCGGCGTCAGCGTGAACGGGATGCCGCGGCGTTTCAGACGGCGCAGCTGTTCGGCGACCGCGCTGTAGATGGACAGGTCGCCGGAGTGCAGGCGCGCGACATCCTGACCGTCGGCGTGGGCGCCGGCGAACTCGGCCTCGATTGCGTCGAGGTCCAACGGAGCGGTGTCGACCAGGCGGGCGCCAGGTGCGCAGTGCGTCAGCAACGCCGGCGGAACTGTCGACCCGGCGTACAGGCAGATGGGACAGGCGGCCAGCAGGCGCGCGCCGCGCAGGGTGATGAGGTCGGCGGCGCCCGGCCCGGCCCCGATGAAGTGGACGGTCACGACCCGTCCGCCTCGACGGCAATGGCGCATGTCGCCCAGGCGTTGGCGGTGCGCGCCTGCAGCAGGGCGCCGCCGCCGGCCAGGGCGGCGGCCTCGGCGATGGAGGCATGGCCCGTAACGCGCGCCACAATGGTCGACCGCGTCGGGCACTGGCCCTGTACGGCGCCCAACGCCGCGTCATCCACGAACCGCAGCGGCCGGTCCAGCAGGCGCGCGGCCGCCAACAAACCCGGCTCGTTGCTTTTCCACGCGGGGGCGGCGAGCACGTCGGCGCCCCCCGCGCTTTGGACCAAGGCGACGATTGCGTCGGCCGGGCATGCGCGGCGGCAGCCAATGCCTGCGACGATCATGGCTTGCACGCCGACCATTGGGTGACCGTCATCGCCGGCCGGAATGCGTGCATGGCGCCCACAGCGTCGAGCCGCTCGACCGACAGGCGCAGCAGGGCGCCGCCGAGCCGGGCGCGGGCGTCGAACAACGCGGCCTCGGTCTCGATCGTCACGGCGTTAGCGACGATCCGGCCGCCCTGCGGCAGCGCCCCCCAGGCCGCGTCGATCACGCCGGGACGGTGCGCGCCGCCGCCCAGGAACACCGCGTGCGGAGTGGGCAATCCCGCGAGCGCGTCCGGCGCGGCGCCCTCGACGACGACCAACGCCGGGACGCCGAGCGCCTCGGCGTTGCGTCGGATGCGGGCGACGCGGGTCGGGTCCGGCTCGATCGCGACGGCGCGGTTGGTGGAGTGGCGAAGCACCCACTCGATGCCGATCGATCCGGCGCCGCCACCTACGTCCCACAACACTTCCCCCCGGCGAGGGGCGAGGGTGGAGAGGGTCACGGCCCGCATCTCGCGCCGGGTCAGCTGGCCGTCATGCTCGAACAGTTCGTCCGGCAGCCCGGTGGCGAGGTGCTGCGGCACGGCGCCAGCGACCGTCACCGCCATGGTGTTCAGCGTGTGGATGCCGGGCAGGTCAAAGCCGTCGGCTTCCGCAGTGCGGACGCGTTCGTCAGGACCGCCCATGGCTTCGAGCACGGTTACGCGGGAGCGGCCCAAGCGACGCCGCTGGAGCAGGGCTGCCATCGCCGCGGGCGTCTGGGCATCGGCGGACAGCACGAGCAGCTGCGCCCCCGGCTGCAGGTGTGGAATGACTGCAGCCAGCGGCCGGCCGCACGCAGATAGCTCAACGGTGTCGGCGGACGACCAGCCGAGCCGCGCCCGCGCCAGGGCGAAGGCGGATGGGGCCGGGTGGCAGACCGTCTCCGCCAAGGGGACCAGAGTTGCAAGCGTCGCGCCGACGCCGAAGCAGTAGGGGTCGCCGGACGCCAGCACCGCCACCGGCTCGCCTCGGCGGGCGAGGATCGCAGGGAAGGCGTCCGTCAGGGGGCTGGGCCAGGCGAGCCGCTCCCCGCAGATCGCACGGTCCGCCAAGGCCAGGTGGCGGCGGCCCCCCACCACCAGGCGCGCCCCCCGCACCGCGGCGAGGGCGCCGGGCGGGAGGTGGCCGTCCTCGCCGATGCCGACGATGGCGAGCCAGGGCGCGGTCATGCCACAACTGCCGGATGCGCGTGCTGATCCTGGGCGGGACGACGGAGGCGAGCGCGATTGCGCGGGCGCTGGCGGGCGATCCGCGCTTCGACCCGGTGCTGTCGCTGGCCGGCCGGACGCGATCGCCCGCAACGCCGCCCATTTCGTGGCGCGTCGGCGGCTTCGGCGGAGCGGCGGGCCTGGCCGACTACGTGCGCCGGGAAGGCATCGAGGTGTTGGTCGACGCGACGCACCCTTTCGCCGCCCGCATGAAGGCGAACGCGCAGAGTGTCGCAGTGGCGCGCATCGTGGTGCTCCGGCCGCCTTGGGCGATGCAACCAGGTGATCGCTGGATCGAGGCGGCGGACATGGCGGCGGCCGCTTGCTGCCTCGGCAAACGGCCGCGCCGGGTTTTCCTGACGGTCGGGCAGGGCGACCTGGCGCTGTTTCGCGGGCCGCACGCCTACCTGGTGCGGACCGTCGATCCCCCGTTCGACGCGCCGCCGGGGGCTGTCGTAATCACGGCAAGGGGACCGTTCACCGCCGCGGACGACCTCGCGCTGATGCAGGCCCATGGCGTCGACACGCTGGTCACCAAGAACTCGGGAGGCGCCGCAGTCGCGGGCAAGCTGGAAGCAGCCCGCGCGCTGGGGGTGGCGGTCATCATGGTCGCCCGGCCGCCCCCGCCAGAAGGCGAGACCGTGGCGGATGCCGCGGGGGCGCTGGCCTGGCTGCATCGTCAAGCGGCGCTGCGGGGCGTGTAGAGCCACGGGCCGACCTGCCGCGTCGCCGCCGAGCCGACGATGACCAGCGTGCGCATATCCGCCCAAGACGGGTCGGCGGCGGCCAGGGTGGCGATGCGCACGTGCTCGTCGGGGCGGGAGATCGCGGTGGCGAAGGCGACGAGGGTCTCGGGCGGGAGGACGGTGCGCAGGGCCTCGAACGCGGCCCCGAGTTGCCAGGGTCGGGCGCGGGAGAGCGGGTTGTAGAGCGCCAGCACGAAACCGGCGGCGGCCGCGGCGCGCAGCCGGTCCAACACGACGGGCCACGGCTTCAGGTTGTCCGAGAGCGAGATGGCGCAGAAATCGTGGCCGAGCGGCGCGCCGAGCCGGGCCGCGGCGGCGAGCAGGGCGGAGATGCCGGGCACGACCGCGATGTCCAGCGCCGCGAGCCCGGGATGGCGCTCGGCAGCCTCGAAGACCGCGGCCGCCATGCCGAACACGCCGGGGTCGCCGCCCGACACCACCGCAACGCTGCGCCCGGCAGCGGCCAGCGCCAACGCGTGGTGGGCGCGGTCGAGTTCGACACGGTTGTCCGACGCATGGCGCGCCTGGCCCGGCTGCGGCGGCACGCGATCCAGGTAAGGGCCGTAGCCGACCAGGTCGGTTGCGTTCCCCAGCGCCGCGGTTGCGGCGTGCGTCAGCAACGACGGATCGCCGGGGCCGATCCCGACCACGGTGAGGCGGCCGGTCAGCGCACCCCCCTGCGGCCCGGAACCAGCACGAGCGAGAAGTAGGGCGCCACGGCATCCGGCATGCCGGACAGGCATGCGATGCGTTCGTCCGGCATGGTGCCGCGCTCGACATACAAGGCGCGTTCGGCGCATCCGGCCGTGTCGAGCGCCGCGCGGATCTTTGGCAGGTTGCGGCCGAGCTTCATGATGATGGCGGCGTCGGTCTGTCGCAGGCGTTCGGCCATGGCGGCTTGCGGCATCGTGCCGGGGAGCACTGTCAGCACGTCATCGCCATGGGTCATCGGCATGCACGCCCTTGCCCAAGCGCCGGACATGCCGGTGATGCCCGGGACGACCTCGTGCGGGTAGCGGGTGCGGAGGCGGTCGAACACATACATGGCGGAGCCGTAGAAGAACGGATCGCCCTCGCACAACAGGGCGACGGACCGGCCGCCGTCGAGCCGTGTCGCGATGGTGGCGGAGGCGGCGTCGTAGAAGGCGCGCATCGCCGCGGGATAGCGCGGGTCGGTGACCGGCATCTCCGTGGTGAACGGGTAGTCGAACCGCAGCGCCTCGGCGTCGGTCCGCAGATGGGACGCGGCGATGGCGTGGGCGTGGCTGGGATGGCCTCGCTTGGCGAAGTAGGCGTGCGCCGGGGCGGCGCCGAGGATGCGGGCGGCCTTGAGCGTCAGCAGTTCCGGGTCCCCAGGGCCTACCCCCACGCAGTAGAGCGTTCCCGTCATTCGGCGTCGCGCGCCAGGGCGTTGATGGCGGCGACGGCCATGGCGCTGCCGCCGCGGCGACCGGGCAGCACCAGGCAGGGTGCGCCGCCATGGCCCCACAGCGCGTCCTTCGACTCGGCCGCGCCGACGAAGCCGACTGGTAGGCCGATGATCGCGGCGGGGGCGGGGGCGCCCTGGTCGAGCAGGTCGAGCAGGTGGAACAAGGCGGTCGGCGCATTGCCGATCGCCACCACCGCGCCGCGCAACCGCTCGCCCCATAGTTCGAGCGCGGCGGCGGAGCGGGTGTTGCCGATGCGGCGCGCCAGGGCGGCGGTGCCGGGGTGGGCGAGGGTGCAGATGACCTCGTTGTTTGCCGGCAGACGGGCGCGGGTGATGCCGTGCGCGACCATGTTGGCGTCGCACAGGATCGGCGCTCCGGCGTGCAGCGCGGCGCGGGCCGCATCGGTGAACCCGGCCGAGAAGCGCAGCGCCGGCGCGATGGCGGTGTCGCCGGCCGCGTGCACGATCCGGACCGCGACCCGCGCCTCGTCGGGGGACAGGCCGGACAGGTCGGTTTCCGCGCGGATGGTCGCGAACGACTGCGCGTAGATGATGGCGCCGTCGCGGATGTAGTCGCGGCTCATAGCGCGGCGGCGGCCTGGTCGAGCGTGAGGCCGGCAAGGTCGGGCGGGTCGGAAGCGCGGCCGTGGCGGATCAGGTCGTAGCGGCCATTGCGGCCGACCAGTGTGCGGGCCGGCCGCGCGTGGGCGCAACCCTTGGCGCAGCCGGAGACGTGGAGATCGGCGAATCCCAGGGCTTGCAGGCGGGCGGCGTCGGCGCGGGCGGGAACGCTGGCGCTGGCGCAGGCCGGCGCGCCGGGGCAGGCGACGATCGTGCTGGGTTGGGCGAAATCGGGAATCGCGACGGGGGAGAGGAAGGCGCGCCAGGGGGTGGTGCGCAGCTCGGGCGTGAGCTCGGCAAGGCGGGCGAGGGTGGCCGCGTCGGTCCGGCCAAACGGGAGGTGGAGAAGGTGACTCCCCGTCGCCCCAACCGTCATGCCAGGGCTTGACCCTGGTATCCACGGGGCGCCGAGGCCGGCGTGGTTGCAGGGTGGCCCCTTACGATCGGCTAGACTCGCTGGCGGCCCGTGGGCGCCCGGATCAAGTCCGGGCATGACGGCTTCTTCGGTGTTTAGAAGACGTTGCAGCGTCGCGATCGTTGGAAGCGGAACGCCATCGAGCCGGATCGTGTGGTCCACCACGACGAAGCGCTTGGGTGGCAAGCCGGCCGTTTCCGCCATCACCGCCTCGGCCTCGGCCACCAGCGCGTCGTCGCAGGGTGGCATTGCGACGACGTTCCGCCGGGCCTCGCGGATTGGGTCGGCGTCCGCCAGACCGGCTGCAACCATCGCGCGGGCGAAGGCAGGCGGATTCATTATACCGCGGACTTGGAGGTTGCCGCGGCTCGTCAGGTCCACGACCCCGTTGCCATGCGCCGCGACCGCCTCAGCCAGCACGCGCAAAGCGGCTTTCGACAAACGCCCGCCGAACGGCTTCACCCGCACGAGCAAACCGTCGCCGGACGGCATCGGCGCGTGCACCGTGGGACACCAGCCGCGGATCATGCGGCAACCGTGTTTCGTCGCGGGTGCCACAGCCCGGCCGCCTGCATCGCGGCGAAGCGGGCGCAGATCGCGGCGTGCGCGTCCGGGTTCTCGCGCCGCAGGAACGTCTCGACGGCGGCGGTCCCCAATAGAGCGTCGTGCAACAGGTCGAACTGGCGATCGAGCCGGTCGGGCAGCGTGGCGGCGAACGCGGCCAGCGCCTCGACCGACCGGGCCATCTCGGCGGCGCCTGCGTAGCCGTGGCGCATCATGCCGGCCAGCCAGACCGGGTTCGCGGCGCGACCGCGGACAACCCGGGCGATCTGCTCGGCCACGCTGCGGATGCCACCGTCGTGGTGGTAGAGCGCCGGCGCCGCGCCCAGCGAAGCCGCAGCCGCCGCGAAACCGCCCAGGTGCGCCGCATGCTCTGGACCATCCAGCAGGTCGGTCTCGGCGTGGTCCTGCACGTGCAGCAACGCATCGGCGCCGCGGACACGAGCGGCTAGCGCGGCCGGGTCAGCCGCCCCATCACCCTCGGCGCCGAACCGGGACTGCGACGCCGCCAGCCAGTCAGCGCCCGCGCCGTATTGGCCCAACTTCGGCCCGAATACGCGGGGACCTGGATGGCCGGCGAGCGGGTTCCAACTCGGCGCCTCGTCCCGTCCGGCGACCGCCGCCGCGGCGGCATCGAACAAGGTGACTTGCGCGGCGAATGCGTCGCGGAACAAGCCGGAGATGCGCAGCGTCACGTCCACCCGCGGCCGGTCCAGCTCCGCCAGGGGCGTTATGACGAAACCGTTCACGCGGGCGGACCCGTCATCCCAGACCGGGCGCACCCCCAGCAGCAGCAGAGCCAGCGCAATGTCCTGGCCGCCTGTGCGCATGGCGGCGGAGCCCCAGACGTTCAGCACGATGGCGCGGGGCCAGTCGCCGTGGTCCTGCCGGTGGCGGCGCAGCAGGTCGGCGGCGGTGCGCTCCGCCAGGGTGACGGCCGACCGGGTGGGCAGCGTGCGCGGGTCTACGCCGGCCAGGTTGCGGCCCGTCGGCAGCACGTCCGTTCGTCCGGATGAGGGCGCACCGGCCGGACCCGGCTGCACGAAACGTCCCTCCAGCGCGGCCAGCAGGGCGGACCGTTCGCCGGCGGCGCAAAGCTCAGCGCCCGGGGGCAGCAGGGCGAGGCGCCCGGCGTCGGGTTGCGTGCCGTAGACGTGCAGGCCGTCGCGGATCTGCAGTTCTTTCACGTCGCACAGGTAGGCGTCGAGGCGGGCGAGGGCGTCGTCGTCGGGCGTTCCAGGTGGGGCGCCGCTCTCTTGCAGCAGCCCGTTGCTGGCGGCGCGGTCCAGGATCTGGCTGCGCAGCAGGGCGCTGCGGCGGCGGTCCATGCCGTCGGCGGCGGCGTATTCGTCGATCAGCCGTTCCAGCCGCGCCGCTTCCCCGCGCGCGCCGGCGGGGCGCAGCGGAGGCGTGAGGTGGCCGATGACGACCGCGCCCAGACGGCGCTTGGCGGCGGCGGCCTCGCCGGGGTTGTTGACGATGAACGGGTAGATGACTGGAAGGCCGCCGATGAGCGCGCTTGGCCAGCAGGCGGGCGACAGGGCGGCGGCCTTGCCCGGCAGCCACTCCAACGAGCCATGCGCGCCGAGGTGCACGACCGCATCTACGGCGGTTTGCAGCCAGAGGTAGAAGGCGACGAAGCCGTGCCGGGGCGGCAGATCGGGGTCGTGATAAGCGGCGCGGCGGTCGCCGGAGCTGCCGCGATCGGGTTGGATCGCGGCGAACACGTTGCCAAGGCGCAGCAGCGGCAAGGTGAACTGCCCGGCCTGAACGCCAGGGTCATCGGCCGGGTCGCCCCATGCGGCGGTGATCGCCGCGGCGTTGGGCAGGGCGGCCGAGAGGCGCCGGTAGTCGTCAAGCGACTGGTAAGGGACTGGAGCGGCATGGCACAGCGCGTCCACCACCGTCTTCGCCGTCGTTGCCGAGGTCGCGTATCCGGCGCCGGCAAGCAGGGACGCGACTGCGGCGAGGCTGGCGAACCCGTCCAACCCGACAGCGTGCCCGCGCTGGCCGCCGGCGCCCGGGTAGTCGCTGAGCACGATCGCGACTCTGCGCTGGGCGGCGGGGGAGGCGCGGAGGCGCGCCCAACCAGCGGCGCGGTCCGCGACCAGGCCGATCCCGTCCGTGTCCGGCATGTGGACCGTGCGGCTGTCCTGCGCGGCCTTGAACGAGATCGCGGTGGCGAGCAGTCGCCCGTCAAGCTCCGGCAATACGACCTGCATGGCGAGGTCGGCGGGTGAGAGGCCGCGGCTGGACGCAAGCCAGGCGCTCCGGTCGGTCCCGGCCAGCACGAGCTGGAGGACAGCGGCATCGGCGGCGTCGAGTGGCGATTGCTCTGGAGTCCCTGCAACGGCGCTGATGCGAGACGAGAAGCCGGTCGCGTTCAACACGACGCTGGGCCGCCACGCCGCCACCGTGCGGGCGACGAACGCGGCCGTTTCCGGCGATTTCAGGCTGCCGGCATAGATCGCCCCAACTGCCAGCCCTCGTGCGCGCAGCGCCTCCGCCAGCGCGGTGACTGGCGCGATGTCTTCGGACTGGAGGTGGGAGCGGTAGAACACGATCGCGGCCAGCGGCCGGTCGTCGAGGTCCAGCGCATGAACCCCGTGCTGCGGCATCGGCTGCGCCGGGTTCGCCGCGTCGGGCGATAGGCCGGCCAGAAAGCCCATCAGCCCGAGCGCCCGCGCCATGTTGGCCCGGCCGCCATGGCGGAAACAGGCGTCGAGCCTGGCGTGATCCGCCGGGCTCACCGTGGACAGCGCTGCAAGGGCGGGGTCGTCCCGCCCGTCGCCGGCCAGCATGGCGAGCGGGATCGCCCGGGCGCGGCACAGCGACGCAAGTTCCTCCGCGCCGTAGCGCCAGTAGTCCAGGCCGCCCAGCAGGCGCACGACGATGCATCGGGCGTAGCGGGCGGTCTGGTCCAGGTATAAGTCGACCGAGAGCGGGTGGCGCAACCGGCCGAGCGGCCCCAGGCGCAGCGTCGGCCCGGCCGCGTGCGCCGCCGCGAGCCCGGCGAGGTCGGCGTCGGAGAACGACAGCACCAGCAGGTCCGCGGGCGCGTGGGCCAGGTCGACGGCCGCGGCGGCCTCGTCCAGCGAGCGCGTTTCGCGGAACAGCAGGTGCATCTAGCCGCCGATCGCCGCGGTGATCGCGTTGCGGTCCAGGCCGGTCTGGCCGATCACCACCAGGTGGCCCGCCCGCGTCTCGCCGGCGGCCCAGGCGCGGTCGTAATGCTGGCGAAAGCGAATTCCCACGCCCTGGATAGCCAGCCGCATCGGGCGGCCGGCGACAGGGACGAATCCCTTAATGCGCAAGACGTCATGCGCCCCCGCCACATTCACCAGGCGGCGCAGCAGGGCATCCGGGTCCGCTGTTTCACCGATCGGCACCACGAAGCTGTCGAAATCGTCGTGCTCGTGCTCGCCGTCCACCGCGTCGTGGCAGGACGGGCGGGCGGCGAGGTCGTCCTCGGCGGCGGCATCCAGGCCGAGCAGGACGGACAGGTCGACCCGGCCCTCCGTGGCGACCACCATGGCGGCGGGACGCGGCAGCGCGGCGGACACTTCGGCGCGCAACTGGGCCAGGGTGGCCGCATCCAGCAGATCGGCCTTATTCAGGATTACCAGGTCGGCGGCGGCCACTTGGTCGCCGTAGACCTCGGCCAGCGGGTTGTCATGGTCCAGCGTGTCGTCGGCGGCGCGTTGCGCGGCAACGGCGGCCGGGTCGTCGGCGAAGCGGCCGGCTGCGACGGCCGGGCCGTCCACCACGGCGATCACGCCGTCCACGGTGACGCGGGAACGGATGTCGGGCCAGCCGAACGCCTTCAGCAGCGGCTTCGGCAGCGCCAGGCCGGAGGTCTCGATCAGGATGTGCTCCGGCGGGTTCGGCCGGTCCAGCAGCGCCTGCATGGCGGGCAGGAACTCGTCGGCCACGGTGCAGCAGAGGCAGCCATTGGCCAACTCGACGATATCCACGTCCTCGCAACCGGGGACGCCGCACGAGCGGAGGATCTCGCCGTCGATGCCGAGCGCGCCGAACTCGTTCACCATGATGGCGATGCGCCGGCCGCCGGCATTGGCCAGGACGTGGCGCACCAGCGTGGTCTTCCCGGCGCCGAGGAACCCGGTGATGACGGTGCAGGGGATCTTCATGCCGGAACCCTCCCCACGATCATGCGCGCCAGCGACGGCGCCCGCCTGGACGGCAGCACGGTGCCGGTCGGGTGGGCCGCGTAGAGCCTGGCATAGGCGAGCAGGTCTTCCGCCAGTTCGGGGGTGAGCCGGCCGAGCAGGTAGGTCCATTTGCCCGGCATGGTGATCGCCGCCGCGCAGCCATCGTTGCAGACGGACAGGCAGGAAACCTCCCGCAGGTTCACGGCGTCCACGGCCGGGCTGGCGGCGATGGCGTCGTGCATGAAGCGGCCGGGCGCCGTCTGACCGGGTTCGAGCGGAAGGCCGGCGCGGCAGGTGACGCAGACGTGGAGGATGGGCGTGCTCACGCGACGAGGTCTCCGCGGTCGGTCACGGGCGCCCATCGCCGACGCGGCCCCGGGGCTGCGGCGGTCGGCCCGCCTGCGCGGGTCGCCAACCCCGGTGCACCCCGCCCGGGATCGCAATGGCAGAGCCGGCAACGGCGCCGGCGATGGCAGGTCTCCTGGCTCGCGGATCAGGCACGGTGGCGGCGGCCTTCCCGGTTCTCACCAGTGGCAAGTGCCGTCACCGCTCTCCGCTTACAGTTGCGGGGGCAGCCGCGGTGTTGCACCGCGTTCCCTTTTCACCCTCCGTTTGGAGGGACCATCCCGTCCCGTGTATGACCGGGCGCGTGACAGGTCAAATCACCTTCGTCCTGGGCGGCGCCCGGTCCGGCAAGAGCCGCCACGCGGAAGCGCTCATCGAGCGGGAGCCGCCGCCTTGGCGCTACGTCGCGACCGGCCAGGCGTTCGACGCGGAGATGACCGAACGCATCGCGCTGCATCGCGCCCGACGGGATGCGCGGTGGGCGACGGTGGAAGCGCCGCTGGAATTAGCGGCGGCGCTGGGGGGAACCGAGCCGGCGCTGGTCGACTGCCTGACGCTGTGGGTGAGCAACCTGCTGCTGGCCGACTCGTCGCCGGATTGGCCCGTTCTGCTAGCCGCGCTGGATGCGCGGCCGGCGGCGACGGTGCTGGTGTCCAACGAGGTCGGGCTGGGGATCGTGCCCGACAACGCCCTGGCGCGGCAGTTCCGCGACATGGCGGGCGTGCTGCATGCCCAGGTGGCTGCGCGGGCGGATCGGGTGGTCCTCATGGTCGCAGGCCTGCCGATGGTGGTGAAATGAGCGAGGACCGGCATCGCGAGAAGATGGCGCGGCGCAAAGCGGTGCAGGACGCGGAGGTCGCGGGCAAGACCGTCGAGAAGGGCCTGCTGATGGTCCACACCGGGCCGGGCAAGGGCAAGACGACGGCGGCGTTCGGCCTGGCGTTGCGCATGCTGGGCCGCGGCCGGCCGGTGGGGGTGGTGCAGTTCATCAAGGGCGCCTGGAGCACCGGCGAGCGCGCCGCCTTCGAGCGGTTCGGCGACATGGTGGAGTGGCGCACCATGGGCGAAGGCTTCACCTGGGAGACGCAGGACCGCGCGCGCGACGTTGCCGCCGCCGAGCGGGCCTGGGCGCAGGCGGTCGCGATGATGGCGCGACCGGGCCTCGGGCTGCTGGTGCTGGACGAGCTGAACATCGCGCTGCGCTACGACTACCTGCCGCTGGACGCAGTGCTGGCGACGCTGGCGGCGCGCCCGCCGATGCTTCACGTCGTGGTGACCGGGCGCAACGCGAAGCCGGACCTGATCGCCGCCGCCGACCTGGTGACGGAGATGGGCGCGGTGAAGCACCACTTCGCCGCCGGGGTGAAGGCGCAGGAGGGCATCGAGTTCTGAGCGCCCGCGCGATCATGTTCCAGGGCACCGGCTCGAGCGTGGGGAAGTCCTTGCTGGTGGCTGGGCTGGCGCGGGCGCTGCATCGGCGCGGATTGCGGGTGCGGCCTTTCAAGCCGCAGAACATGTCCAACAACGCCGCCGTGACCGAGGATGGCGGCGAGATCGGCCGGGCGCAGGCGTTGCAGGCGAGGGCTGCTTGCGTTGCCGCGTCGGTCCACATGAACCCGGTGCTGCTGAAGCCGCAGAGCGAGATCGGCAGCCAGGTCGTGGTGCAAGGCCGGGTGGTCGGCACGGCGCGGGCGCGGGAGTACCAAGCGATGAAGCCTGGTCTGATGCCGCGCGTGCTGGAGAGCTTCGCCCGGATGCGGGCCGAGGCCGACATCGTGCTGGTGGAGGGGGCCGGCAGCGCGTCGGAGGTGAACCTGCGGGCGGGAGACATCGCCAACATGGGGTTCGCCAGGGCGGCCGGCGCGCCCGTGGTGGTGATCGGCGACATCGACCGCGGCGGGGTGATCGCCAGCCTGGTCGGGACGCATGCCGTGCTGGAGGGGGCGGACCGGGCCATGGTGGCCGGTTTCGTCGTCAACCGGATGCGTGGGGATGCCTCGCTGTTCGAGTCGGGCATCCGGACCATCGAGGGTCATACGGGGTGGCGGGGGTTGGGTCTGGTGCCGTTCTTCACGGACGCGCACCTTTTGCCGGCGGAGGACGCGGCGGATCTGCACTTCGCCAGGCGGCCCGGCGCGTCGGTCCGGATCGTGGTTCCAGTGCTGCCGTTCATCAGCAATTTCGACGATTTCGACCCGCTGGCGGCTGAGCCCGGAGTGGACTTGCAGCTCATCCGGCCCGGGACGGCGTTGCCGGTGTGCGACATCGTGGTGCTGCCCGGCTCGAAAGCCACGATCGCCGACTTGGCGGCGCTGCGGGCGGCGGGATGGGACATCGACCTGCACGCGCATCATCGCCGCGGCGGCCGCGTGCTGGGCCTGTGCGGCGGGTATCAGATGCTCGGGCGCACGGTGGCCGACCCGGAGGGGGTTGAAGGGCCGCCGGGCAGCGTGCCGGGCCTGGGACTGTTGCCGGTCGACACGGTGCTGGGCGGCGGCAAGCGGCTGACGCCAGCGCGCGGCACCTGGGATGACGTGGCGTTCGAGGGGTTCGAGATGCATGTCGGCCGCACGACGGGCGATGCGCCGCCGTTGTTGCGGATGTCGGATGGTCGGCTGGACGGCGCTGCGGCGGCGGATGGCCTGGTCGCCGGGTGCTACGTGCACGGGCTGTTCGCGCATGACGGCCAGCGGGCGCGCTGGCTGCGGACGCTGGGGCACGCGCCGGCGCCGCGCTTCCACGCTGCCGCGGTCGAGGCGGTGCTGGACGGCTTGGCTGCGCATCTGGAGGCGCACATGGACATCGCGGCGTTGCTGGAACTGGCCCGGTGAGGCGCCCTTTGCTTCCGCCTCGCGCCGTTGCAGACTTGCGGCCAACGATAAGCCCGCGGCATGGCGGGTGTTTGGGGGCAGGATGCGGCATGCGATCGGGTGGGCGTTCGCGCTGATGGTTGCTTGGACCGGAACCGCAGCAGCCGCGGCCATCGACATGGCGGAGTACGCTGTGCCGTCCGACCCCGGCATCCAGCTCTACGTGCGGGAAAAGCATCCGAGCGGGGTGACGTCCTTCAGCGCCGACCGCATCCTGCTGTTCGTGCACGGCGCCACCTACCCGGCGGAAACCTCGTTCGACCTGCCGGTCGGCGGCGCGTCGATGATGGACGTGCTGGCGGCGCGCGGTTGGGACGTGTGGCTGGTCGACGTGCGCGGCTACAGCCGGTCGACCCGGCCCGCCTCCATGGATGGGCCGCCGGGGGAGGGCACGCCGGTCGCGTCCACGGCGGAGGGCGCGCGCGACGTGGGCGCCGTGGTGGATTTCATCCTGAAGCAGCGTGCCGTGCCGAAGATCAACCTGATGGGCTGGTCGTGGGGCACGTCCATCATGGGCCTGTACGCCACCACCCATAACGAGCAGGTCGCCCGGCTGGTGCTGTATGCGCCGCAGTGGCTCAGCACCAACCGCACGCCGGCCGACGCCCCCAAGCTCGGCGCCTACCGGACGGTGACGCGGGAGGCGACCCTGGCGCGCTGGCTGATGGGGGTGCCGGAGGACAAGAAGGCGACGCTGATCCCGCCGGGCTGGTTCGACCAATGGGCCGATGCGACGTTCGCCACCGACCCGGTCGGGGCCAAGCAGACGCCGCCGATCCTTCGCGCGCCAAATGGCACGGCGCAGGACAGCCGCGACTACTGGTGGGCGGGCAAACCGCTATACCAGCCGTCGGACATCCGCGTGCCGACCCTGCTGATCCACGCCGAATGGGATGCGGACCTGCCGACCTACCAGACGGCGGCCTACTTCGAGCAGCTGAC
>CAXTBW010000021.1:7155-54018 GCA_964242925.1 uncultured Acetobacteraceae bacterium | reverse complement strand
ATCTGGTTGTTCACCACCAGGTGGATGGTGCCGCCGGTGCGGTAGCCGATCAGCTGGCTCATCGCGAGCGTCTCGTACACCAAGCCCTGCCCGGCGAACGCGGCGTCGCCGTGCATCAGCACGCCCATGATGCTGCGACGCGTATCGCGATCGCCCGAGGCGTCCTGCCGGGCGCGCACCTTGCCGACCACCACCGGGTCCACCGCCTCGAGATGCGAGGGATTAGGTTGCAGCGAGATGTGCACCTGGCGCCCGCCCATCTCGATGTCGGTGCTGGTGCCGAGGTGGTATTTCACGTCGCCTGAGCCCTGCACGTCGTCCGGCTTGGGGCTGCCGCCAGCGAATTCGCTGAACAGCGCGGTGAACGGCTTGCGGACCACGTTGACCAGAGTGTTCAGCCGGCCGCGGTGCGGCATGCCGATCGCCACTTCGACCACGCCAGCCTTGGCCGCTGTCTCGATGATGGCGTGCAGCGCGGGGATGGTGACCTCGCCGCCCTCCAGGCCGAAACGCTTGGTGCCGACGTAGCGCTTTTGGCAGAACGCCTCGAAGCCCTCCGCCTCGGTCAGCTGGCGCAGGATGGTGCGCTTGGCGACCGTGTCGAAGCTGCCTGCCCAGGGCGCGCCCTCAATGCGCTTCTGCAGCCAGGCCTTCTGCTCCGGGTCCTGGATGTGCATGTACTCGACGCCGATCGGGCCGCAGTAGGTCTGCCGCAGCAAGCCAAGTATCTCGCGCGGCGTCGCCGTCTCGCGGCCCAGCACGTTGTCGATGAACACGGGGCGGTCCATGTCGGCCGCAGTGAAGCCGTAGGTCGCCGGGTCCAACTCCGGGTGCGGCTTGGGGATGGTGAGTCCCAGCGGGTCCAACTGCGCCTCGAGATGACCGCGAACGCGGTAGACGCGGATCATCATCAACGCGCGCAGGCTGTCGAGCGTGGCGGCGCGGACCTGCTCGGACGACAGCCCGGCTGGCGCGGCCGCCTTCTTGCCGGCCGGCTTGGGTGCTTCCGCCTCGCCCACTTCGAAGTGCCGCGGCGCCCAGGACGCGCCGGTGGCATCGGTCAGGACCGAGCGGGCTTCGTCGTTCAGGGCCGCGAACAGTTCGGCGAAGCTGCCGTCGACGCTGTCGGGCCGCTCGACCCAGCGCGCGTACAGATCGCTGATGAATGCCGCGTTGGCCCCGCTGAACGCCGTTGCGAGGATATCGACGCCTGCCATGATGTCCGTTTTCCTTCCTACGACGCCAAGATGGGCGCTTTGCCGGCCGCTAGCGCCAACAAATCGACAACGCGGCCATGCTATATGGACGTTCGCCGGCTAACGCCTTCATTTAGGCCAGCCTTTAGCCGCCCAGCGCCTTCACCATCGTGCTGCCCAGCGCGGACGGGCTGTCCGCCACATAGATCCCCGCCAGCCGCATCGCCTCGAACTTGGCCGCAGCCGTGTCCCGGCCGCCGCTGATCACCGCGCCCGCATGCCCCATCCGGCGGCCCGGCGGCGCAGTGGACCCGGCGATGAAGCCAACCACCTTCTTGCCGCCCTTCTCCCGCGCCAGGAACTCGGCCGCATCGATCTCGCTGGCGCCGCCGATCTCGCCGATCATGATGATGCTCTCCGTCTCGGGGTCGGCCAGGAACATCTCGAGCACTTCGATGAAGTCGGTGCCCTTCACCGGGTCGCCGCCGATGCCGACGCAGCTGCTCTGCCCCAGCCCGGCCGCGGTGGTCTGCGCCACCGCCTCGTAGGTCAGCGTGCCCGAACGGCTGACGATGCCCACCTTGCCGCGGCGATGGATGTGGCCCGGCATGATGCCGATCTTGCACGCCTCGGGGGTGATCACGCCGGGGCAGTTCGGCCCGATCAGCCGGCTGCGCGATGCCGACAGCGCCCGCTTCACGCGGATCATGTCCTGCACCGGGATGCCCTCGGTGATGCACACGATCAGCGGCACCTCCGCATCGATTGCCTCCAGGATGGCGTCCGCGGCGAACGGCGGCGGCACGTAGATCGCGCTGGCCGTGGCGCCCGTGCGCTCGACCGCCTCGGCGACCGTGTCGAACACGGGCAGGTCCAGGTGCAGCGTGCCGCCCTTGCCCGGCGTCACCCCGCCCATGACCTTGGTGCCGTAGGCGATCGCCTGCTCCGAGTGGAACGTGCCCTGGGCGCCGGTGAAGCCCTGGGTGATGACCTTGGTGTTTGCGTCGACCAGGACGGCCATTATGCGGCTTCCTTCACGGCCTGCACCACTTTCGCGGCGGCATCGGCCAAATTGTCCGCGGAGATGATCGGCAGGCCGGACTTGGCCATGATCTCCTTGCCCAACGCAACGTTGGTCCCCTCCAGCCGCACCACCAAAGGCACGCTGAGCGACACCTCCCGCGCCGCGGCCACCACGCCCTCCGCGATCACGTCGCAGCGCATGATGCCGCCGAAGATGTTGACGAGTATCCCCTCCACCTGCGGGTCGGACAGGATGATCTTGAACGCCGCCGTCACCCGCTCCTTGGTGGCGCCGCCGCCGACGTCCAGGAAGTTGGCGGGCGCGGCGCCGTACAGCTTGATGATGTCCATCGTCGCCATCGCCAAGCCGGCGCCGTTCACCATGCAGCCGATCGTGCCGTCCAGCGCGATGTAGTTCAGGCTGTGCTTGGCGGCCTCGAGCTCCTTCGGGTCCTCCTCCGCTTCGTCGCGCAGCTTCTCCAGCTCCGGATGGCGGAACAGCGCGTTGTCGTCGAAGCTGACCTTGGCATCCAGCGCCACAATCTCCCCAGCGCCGGTCACCACCAGCGGGTTGACCTCGATCGTCTCGCAATCCAGAGCGGTGAACGCCTTGTACATGGCGGCGACGAAGCGGCCGAACGTGCCGACCTGCTTGCCCTCCAGCCCCAACCCGAACGCCAGCTTGCGGGCGTGGAAGGCGGAGATGCCGCTGGCCGGGTCGATGGCCACGCGCATGATCTTCTCGGGGTTGTGCTCGGCGACCTCCTCCACCTCCATGCCGCCCTCGGTGGAGGCCAGCACGGTGATGCGGGACGTGGCGCGGTCCACCACGATCGAGAGGTACAGCTCCCGCTTGATGTCGCAGCCGGCCTCGACATACACGCGGCGCACCTTGCGACCTGCCGGGCCCGTCTGCTTGGTGATGAGCGTGTGGCCGAGCATGGCGGCGGCGGCGGCCTTCACCTCGTCGGCGGACTTGGCCAGGCGCACGCCGCCCTTGCCCTCCGGCGCGCCCTCGAACCGGCCGGCCCCGCGCCCGCCGGCGTGGATTTGGCTTTTGACCACGTAAACCGGGCCAGGCAGCTTGCCGACGGCCTCCGCGGCCTCCTCCGGCGTCCAAGCGACGTGCCCTGCCAGCACCGTCACGCCGTAGCCGCGCAGCAGTTCCTTGCCCTGGTATTCGTGGATGTTCATCGCTTCACCCCAACAGCTTCTTGCAGGCGTCCAGCAATTCCCGCACCGCGCCGCAGCTCTTGTCGAAAGCGGCCTGCTCGTCCGGGTTGAGCTCGATTTCGACGATGCGCTCCACGCCGCCGGCGCCGATCACCACGGGCACGCCGACGTACAGGTCGCTCACGCCATACTGGCCGGTCAGCATCGCGGCGGCCGGCAGCACGCGCTTCTTGTCGCGCAGGTAGCTCTCGGCCATGGCGATGGCGGAGGCGGCGGGCGCGTAGAACGCGCTGCCCTTCTCCAGCAACTTGACGATCTCGCCGCCGCCGTTCGCGGTGCGCGCCACGATGGCGTCGATCTTGTCCTGCGTGGTCCAGCCCATCTTGACCAGGTCGGGCACCGGGATGCCGGCGACGGTGGAGTAGCGCGTCAGCGGCACCATCGTGTCGCCGTGGCCGCCGAGCACGAAGGCGGTGACGTCCTCGACGCTGACGTTGAACTCGTGCGCCAGGAACAGCCGGAAGCGGGAGCTGTCCAGCACGCCGGCCATGCCGACCACCTTGTTCGGCGGCAGGCCGGATTTCTGCTGCATCACCCAGACCATGGCGTCCAGCGGGTTGGTGATGACGATGACGAAGGCGTCCGGGCAATGCGTCTTGATGCCCTCGGCGACCTGCGCGATCACTCCGGCGTTCTTGGCCACCAAGTCGTCGCGCGACATGCCGGGCATGCGGGGGAAGCCGGCGGTGACGATCACCACGTCCGACCCGGCGATGCTGCTGTAGTCGCTGCTTCCCGTCATGTGGGCGTCGAATCCGTCGACCGGGGCGGACTGCATGATGTCCAGCGCCTTGCCGGCCGCGACGCCGCCGAACACGTCGAACAGGGCCACGTCGCCCAATTCCTTCAGCCCGATCAGGTGGGCCAGGGTGCCGCCGATGTTGCCGGCGCCGATGAGGGCGATCTTGTTGCGAGCCATGGGAGTCCTTCCGAGGAGGCGCGTGCGTTGGCCCGCCAGGGCGGACGGCCGTCCGGAAGGCGGGATTGGCCTAACCCATCCGCCGGGATGGGGCAAGGTGGCTGGTTTGCCGGCGGCAGCGTGTTATTGCGCCTGCATGGGCGCTATCCAGCTTCCGGACGAGCTTCAGCGGGCGATCGAACGCCAGGTCGAGGAGGGCCGCGCGGAAAGCGTCGCCGCGTTCGTGCAGGCGGCGGTCACGCGGTTGATCGACGAGTTGGAGGGCGACGAAGACGAGTTGGAGCGGCTCGTCCAGGAGGGCATCGCCGCGATTGATGCGGGGGATTACGTCGCAGTCCATGGCGAGGCCGATCAATACGCGGCGCGCGAGGCTCGTATGGCGTGGATGGACGAGCAACTCGCAAACGATTCCTGATTGCCTTATCGGCTCGTGGGCACGCGGAGCGTCAACGGCGTCTGATCATCGTTGAGAGCGCCCGGCGATACGGCAGGCCGGCTGCGGGAAGATGCGATCTGCTCATCGACGTCGCCTGGACGCCGTTGGCGCAACGCCAATGCTGCCTGGCTCCAGCGAAATCAGGGAGTTGATCGGAGTGCGCGTATTTCCGCTCCGCCAAGTCCGGAAGCGTGTTTTCTCCCGGAGCCGGGTCGGAACGCCCCGCCATCTAATCGTCTACCGGGTCGCGCCCGATGGCGTCGCCGAGGTGCTCGCCTTCGTGCACGACCGCATGGTGCTGGACCGTGCCGCGCGGCGAGCCGTCCGGACTGCCCGTGACGACGATACCGCCCTCACGTCAGATGCGCCAAGCTCAGCCACATCTCCGACTGCATCTCCTCCAGCCGCGACGCCGTCCGCTCGAACGCCTTGGCGCCTTCCCCGCGCTCATACAGCGCGTCCGGATGCGCGTCGGCCGAGGCCACCAACTTCACCCGGTGTTCATACAACGCGTCCACAAGGGTGATGAACCGCCGCGCCTGGTCGTAGTTCTCCGGTCCCAAACGAGGGATGCCGTCCAGCACCAAGGCGTCGTAATGCGTGGCAAGCGCCAGGTAATCGCCTGGGCCGAGCGGCTGGCCGCATAGCGCCGCGAAGTCGAACCGCGCCACCCCGGCCGCCGCCAGCGGCACGCGCAGGGTGCGCCCGGTGACGTTCAGCCGCTCCGCCCGCGGCGTCGCCCCATTCGCCAGCTCGGCGAAGGCGCGGTCCAGCGCCGCGTCCGCGCGGCCGTTCGCCGGCACATGCCAGGTGGGCAGGCTGCGCAGCCGCTCGCGGCGGAAGTCGCGGCCGGCCTCCAAGGTCAGCACGTCGAGGTGCTGCTTGATGAGGGCGATGAACGGCAGGAAGGCATCGCGGCCGGGCTTGCCGCGAAACAGGTCGTCGGGCGTCGTGTTGGATGTGGCCACCACCACCACCGCCCGCTCGAACAAAGCGGCGAACAGCCGGCCCAGGATCATCGCGTCGGCGATGTCGTTGATCTGGAACTCGTCGAAGCACAGCAGCGCCGCGCGCGAAGCGATATCGTCGGCCAGCGGCGGCACCGGGTCGGCGCCCCCGGGGTTGGCGGACTTCCAGGCGAACACCCTCGCGTGCACGTCCTGCATGAAGGCGTGGAAGTGGATGCGCCGCTTCCGCTCGACCTGCGCCTCAGCGAAGAACAGGTCCATCAGCATCGACTTGCCACGCCCGACCTCGCCGACGAGGTACAATCCGTTGGGCCCATGCGGGGCGTCGTCCACCGCGCGGCGACGCAGCAGGCGGTTGATGAACTTGCTGTTCGCAGGGTGCGGCGGCGGGTCGTAGCCGCGCAGCTTGACCCAGAGGTCCTGCAGCCGTTCTGCGGCCATGGCCTGCGCCGGGTCGGTGACCAGCGCGCCGGATGCGAGCCGGCTGCGGTAGGCGGCCAGTGGTCCCGCCGCGAGGCCGGCTGGCTTGGACATGTCGTTCATTGTGCAACTGCGAATAGCGCGGCTCCGCCGCGAGATCAATCAATCGCGAGTCGGTCAACCTTTATCGTGCTCTAGCCGTAGTTGTTAATGTAGATTTAACGCTAAGGGGTTTAGCGTCATGCGCACGTTCCTGATTGCCGTCTCTACGTTGCTTCTGGCTGTGCCCGCAATGGCTGGTCAGCCCAGCGCGTGCATCGCCTTCGGGGGCGCTCCTCTGCGCATCGTCGCTGGGCCGACGGCATGCTGCGGCGGCCGTTTGCACTGCGGCCAATTCCTCTCCACGACGATCGTCGTACGGCCATCGCGCGATCAACACACCTGAGTTGCTCGCGCCGGCCTTGAACGCGCACGCTGCGCCGTCTTAGAACCTCGCATGGACAGCGTGCACCCTTCCAGTTCGGACGACATGCTCGATATTGCCGGGCTGGCCACGACCGCCGTCGCGACGGATCCATTCCCCCACGTGGTCACGCCGAATTTCGTGCCGCCCGCCTTTCTCGCGCGCATTCAGTCGGATCTGCCTCCCATCGCCAGCGGCGGATCGTTCCCACCGGAAGCGTTGCGGCTCGGACCGGCCGCCGCCTCGTTGGTGCGCCAGATGCAGGGCCCGGCGTTGCGCAGCGCGATCGCCGTGAAATTCGGCCTCGACCTGGATGACGCGCCGTTGATGCTGACCATGCGCGGACGGACGCGTGAAAAGGACGGCCGCATCCACACCGACAGCGTGGCCAAGCGGGTGACCGTCCTGCTCTACCTCAACCCGCAGACCGACGACTGGGCCAAGCAGGAAGGCTGCCTCCGCCTGCTCCGCAGCGCCAGCGACCTCGAGGACTACGCCGTCGAGGTACCCCCGGTGAACGGCACGCTGCTGGTGTTCCCGAACGGCCCGACCACCTGGCACGGCCATCGCACCTTCGTAGGGCGGCGCCACGCCATCCAGCTGAACTACATGGCGAACGACGACCGAGCGCGCAGCGAGTTGCGACGGCACCGATGGTCCGCATTCATGAAACGCTTCGCCGCGGCCTGAAACGTGAGGACCCTGCTCAACTGGGCTTTGGGGGTCGTTGCCGCCTGCCTGTGGTTTGGCGTCGCCGGCTGGTATTTCTGGCCGGAACTGAAGCGGCTGACGACCCGGCTTGGAACGCGTTCACGGCGCTGGGACGGGTTCTAACACCAGCGACCTAAACCGACACCCGTCATCGCGAGCCGCCGCTTGGCGGCGCGGCAATCCAGGGCCGCCCGCACGGCGCTGCTCGCAAGCGCTCTTCGCGGTGACGGTGTCGGCGCGGCGCTGGCATGAGGCCTGGCATGAGTTCTGCATCATAGTCCGCAGGGTTCGACGCTGACCGGACCAGTCGGAGAATTGCCATCCATGCCGTTTGGACGTCGGACCATGCTAACCGGCCTGGCCGGATTGTCGGCGCCTGGCCTGCTTGGTTACGCCAATGCGGCGCCAACGGGCGGCACGTTGCGCGCGGCGATGACCGGGTTCACCACAATCAACACGCTAGACCCGGGCAAGGCGGCGGTGAACCCCGAGTTCTTCGTCATTTGGGGCCTGTTCAACACGCTGGTGAAGTTCGACGCCAACATGAATGTGGGCGGCGACCTGGCGGAAAGCTGGACCAACCCGGACCCGACGACCTGGGAGTTCAAGCTGCGCCGCGGCGTGAAATTCCACGATGGCAGCGAGATGACCGCCGACGACGTCGTGTTCACCTTCACCCGGCTGGCGGACGAGAACTTCGCGTCCCCGGTGCGCAAGAAGATGGCGGAGGTCACCGAAGTCTCGGCGATCGACCCCTACACCGTGCGCATCAAGACGGCCAAGCCGTTCGCCCCGCTCATCACCTATCTAACCAACACCCGCACCAGCACGCAGATCGTCTGCAAGAAGGCCGTACTGGCGATGGGCGACGAGGCGTATGCGCGCAGCCCGATCGGCACCGGCCCCTGGAAGTTGACGGAGTGGCGGCCCAACGAACGGCTGAGCTTCACCGCTCACGCCGATTATTTCGAGCCGGGCCTACCCCGCTCGCCGGCGCTCGAGGTGCTGCTGATCAAGGAGGATTCAAGCGCCGTCAACGCGCTCGCCGCCGGTGGGCTGGAGTTCGTCAACGCCGTGCCCTATGGCGACACCGATCGGCTGAAGCGCATGCCGGCGGTCGAGTTCTCCTCCATGCCCGGGCTCAACGCGCGTTTCGTGCACCTGAACATCCAGCGGCCGCCGTTCGACGACGTGCACTTCCGCCGCGCGGTCTCGATGTCCGTCGACCGCAAGGCGTTCGTGCAGGCGGTGGTGTTCGGGCAGGCGCTGCCGAGCCAGGGCTACATTCCGCAGGCGATAGGGTGGGCCTACGACACGGAACCGCACGCCTACGCCTCGTATGACCCGGCAGGGGCGAAGGCGGAGCTGGCGAAGTCGAAATACGGCCCAGGGACCGAGGTGGTGGTCTACGGGTTTCCGGACTCGTGGTGGAAGCGGCTGTCCGAGGTGTTCGTCGACATGGTCAACCGCACCCTGGGCGTGAAGTTCAGGGTGGAGTTCATGGACAGCCGCACGCATTTCGCCAAGTGGCAGGCTAATGACGGCTGGGCTTGGCCGAACGGCTGGATCGCGTTGTGCGACCCGGACGAATACCTATTCGACTGCTTCCACAGCACCGGCTGGCGCAACTTCAGCAAATACAGCAACCCCGAGGTCGACCGCCTGCTGGAACAGGCGCGGCAGGAGCTGGACCGCACGGCGAAGGGCGGCCCGCTCTACAAGCAGGCGGAGCGCCTGATCTCGGAGGACTGCCCGAGCGTGTTCCTGATGAACACCTTCTCCAACTCCGCCGTGCTGGCCAAGGTGAAGGGTTTCGACCACACCCCGTTCGACGGCTTCGGCGCGCAGCTGGCGCCGATGGCGGTGGGCTGAGCTGATCCACGCTCGCTGCTGTGGCCAAGACGGCCGGCCTCTCACAAGCATCCGTCTTGGCCAGGCTTGACCCGGCCATCCACGGGCGCCGCCCGCACTATCCAACGAGTTGCGCGGCCGACCATACCAGCTATCGACTGCCATTGCCGCTCAAACCCCGTGGGTGCCCGGGTCAAGCCCGGGCATGACGATGGAGGTGACGTCGATCCTCAAATCATCGCGTTATTGCTGTTCTAACGACGGAGTGACATGAGGCTCGTCCTATACCTCGCCGCCAGGCTGGGCAGCGCCCTGTTCATGGTCGCCCTGGGCGCGATCGTGGTGTTCCTGCTCATGCACGCCGTGCCCGGCGATGCAGCATACGCCGCGCTCGGCGACCAGGCCCGCCCGGAGGCGGTCGCCGCGTTCCGCGCCCAGCACCACATGGACGACTCGTTGGCCGTGCAATTCCTCGCCTGGGCCGGGAGCGCGCTGCGGGGCGACTTCGGCACGTCCGTCTCGCTCGCCGGCGGCTTCTCCACCGCCTCGCTGATCGCGGGCAGCCTGCCGAGCACGTTGTTCCTCGGCTTCTACGCCCTGCTGATCGCGGTGGCGCTGTCGCTGGCGGCGGGCAGCCTAGCCGCCAGCCGGCACGGGCGCCTGGAGGACGTCGCGGCGACCTCGGCCGCGATCGTCACCATCTCGATGCCGGACTTCTGGCTCGGCTACATCCTGGTGTTGGTGTTCAGCCTGCATCTCGGCTGGTTCCCCGCTTACGGCTTCACCCGGCCCGGCGACTCGCTGCCGGGCGCGATCGTCAGCGGCTTCCTTCCAGCGCTCGCCATCGCCATCCCGATGGCTGGCATCTTCGCGCGGATGTTGCGCGCCACGCTGCTCGAAGTATTTGGACGGGCCTACGTCACCGCCGCGCGCGCGATGGGCTTCAGCCGTCCTTTCGTATTCGCGCATTACGTGCTGCGCAACGCGCTCATCCCCTATGTCACCGCGATCGGCCTGCAGACGCGTTACCTGCTCGGAGGCGTCGTGGTGATCGAACGGGTGTTCGGCGTCGCCGGCATCGGCTCGGTGATGGTGGACGCGGCCTTCGCGCGCGACACCGTCGTGGTGCAGGGTTGCGCCATCGTCTTCCTGGTGATCGTGATCGCCGTCAACCTGCTGGTCGACATCGTATGCGGCGCGCTCGACCCGAGGCGGGCGGCATGAGGCGCAGCCGCTCCGCCCAGTTCGGCGCCGCTGTGGTGCTGATCGCGCTGCTGGCGATCATCGGCGTGCGGCTGTTCTCGCCCTACGACCCCAACGACAAGGACTACATGGCGATCCTGCAGCCGCCCTCGTGGCTGCACCCGTTCGGCACGGACAGCTTCGGCCAGGACGTGCTGACCCGGGTCGCCTACGGCGCGCAGGTGTCGCTGGCGGTCAGCCTGTCCGGGCTGGTGTTGGGCGGACTGGTCGGCACCGCCATCGGCATGGCATGCGGCTATTTCGGCGGCCTGCTCGACGCGGTGGTCACGCGCTTCGTCGACCTGCTCTACTCGTTCCCCACCTACGTGCTGGCGCTGTGCCTGATGCTGCTGCTGGGCTACGGCGCGCGCAGCGTCGCGCTGGCGATTGCACTCGTCTACGTGCCGAACTTCGCCCGGCTGGCGCGCAGCATGACCGCCTCCAGCCGCACCGAGAACTACGTCACCGCCGCCCGCCTGATGGGCCAGCGCCCGGCGCGCATCCTGCTTAGGGAGATCCTGCCCAACGTCGCCGCGCCGCTGATGGTGCAGTTCTCCGCCGGGCTCGGCTTCGGCATTATCCTGGAGGCGGGGCTGAGCTTCGTCGGCCTGGGCGTGCAGCCGCCCACGCCCTCGCTGGGCGTCATGATGGCGGACGGCAAGGACTACTTCCAGAACGGCCCCTGGGTGCTGACGCTGACCGGGCTGGCGGTCGCGTGGATCATCCTCGGCCTGAACCTGCTCGGCGACGGGCTGCGCGACGTGCTCGACCCGCGGTTGCGCCGATGAGCTTCGCACCGGTGAGCCTCGCGCTGGAGGTGCGCGGGCTCGACGTCACGCTGGACCCGCGCGGCCGTCGCCTGCGCGTGGTGCGGGGCGTCGATCTGGAGCTGCGCCGGGCGGAGGTGCTGGGCCTGATCGGCGAGTCCGGCTCGGGCAAGACCATGACGGGCATGGCCCTGCTGCGGCTGGAGCCCGGCGGCGCCGCCGTCGTCGCCGAGGCGATGCGCGTGGGCGGCGCCGACATGCTGACGGCCACCGAGGGCGCGCTGCGAAGCCTGCGGGGCAGAACGGTTGGCATGATCTTCCAGGACCCGGTCGGCGCGTTCAACCCGGCCAAGCGCATCGCCTGGCACGCCCGCCACGCCCTGGCCCGCAGCGGCGCCGCCCCCACCGGCTGGCGCGAGCGCGTGGCGGAGATGCTGGCGGCGGTCGACATCGCCGACGCCGCGCGCGTGCTGGCCGCCTACCCGCACCAGCTGAGCGGCGGGATGCTGCAGCGGGTGGGGATCGCGCTGACCCTGGCCGCCGGGCCGCAGGTGGTGGTGGCGGACGAGCCCACGACCAACCTGGACAACATCGTCGAGCGCCAGATCCTGGCGCTGTTCCGCAAGCTGCTGGCCACGACCGGCGCGGCGTTCGTCTTCATCACGCACGACATGTCCGTCGCCGCCACGTTGTGCGACCGCATCGCGGTCATGTACGCCGGGGAGATCGTGGAGACCGGCGCCGCCGGCGCCATTTTCGCGACCCCGCGCCACCCCTACACGCAGGCGCTGATCGCCACCTCCCGCGCGCTGTCCGGCAATGCCGCGCGCCTGCCCGAGATCGCCGGCGAGATGCCCGGCCCGGCCGCGCCCCGCGTAGGCTGCGCCTTCGCCCCGCGGTGCCCCCAACGCTTCGCCGCCTGCGACGCCGGGCCGATCCCCGCCTTCCCGCTGCCGGAACGGGCAACCGTGCGCTGCCTGCTGCATGCCCCTGACTGATCCGTTGCTCGACGTCCAGAACGTCACCGTGCGGTTCCGCCGCAAGCGCGCATTGCTGGGGCCGGCGCCGAGTTTTCGCGCGGTGGCGCAGGCGAGCCTGGCCGTCGGCCGCCGCCAGGTGGTGGCGCTGGTCGGCGAATCCGGCAGCGGCAAGACCACGCTCGGCCGCACCATCCTGCGCCTGAACGAGCCAGCCGAGGGCGCCATCGTGTTCGAGGGGCGCGACATCACCCATTTGCGCGAGAGCGCATTGCGCCCGGTTTGGCGGCGCATGGCGCTGGTGTTCCAGGACCCGCTGTCGTCGCTCAACCCGCGCCACACCATCGGCCGCGCGCTGGCGACTCCGCTGAAGGTGGCCGGCCAGGCTGGCGACGTGACGGCCGCCCTCGCCCGGGTCAAGCTGGCGGCGGACATCGCCGGGCGCTATCCGCACGAGCTGTCAGGCGGGCAGTTGCAACGCGCCGCGCTGGCCCGCGCGCTAATGTTGTCGCCGTCCTTCGTGGTGGCGGACGAGGCGGTTTCGAAGCTGGACGTCTCGGTCCGCGCGCAGATCTTGAACTTGTTGAAGGACCTGCAGGCCACGCTCGACGTGTCGTTCCTGTTCATCACCCACGACTTGCACGTGGCGCGTTACATGGCCGACCGCATCGCGGTGATGTTCTTCGGCCGCATCGTGGAGAGCGCGCCCGCCGCCGAGCTGTTCCGCGCGCCGCGCCACCCGTACACGCGCGCCTTGCTGGCGACCCTGGCCGACGCCGAGCCTGGCCCGGCGGCGCGCGGCGCGGTCGACCAGGAGCGGCCCGGCTGCATCTACCAGTCCCAGTGCCCTCGCCGCCTGCCCCGCTGCGGCGAGGCGCACCCGCCCACGGCGGACGAGGATGGCCACGCGCTGGCCTGTTGGAACCCTGGCTAGCGAAAGCCGTCACCCACCTCGTCATGCCAGGGCTTGACCCTGGCATCCACGGCGTCCCGAGAGCACTAGCGTGTCCCGTTATGTTCCGGAGTCGTCAACGACGCGTTATGTCGGCAATCGCGGCTCTTCGGTGTCGTGGTTGCGCAACAGCCGGCTTGGCTCCCGGCGCCTTACCCTCTGGCCAGCTTGGGGCCGAGCCGCTGGCGCACGAAGCCGAGGCTGTCGGTCGCATCGGCCAGCGCCAAGCGGCCGAGCCGCTCCGCCCAGTGCGCCTCCGCCCCGAACGCGCCGCGGCCGCGGTGCAGGCGGGTGGTGAACAGGTGCAGGTCCACCTCGGCGGTGATCCCCATGGCGCCGTAGACGGCGTGGGCGATGGTGGCGGCGCGGATGGCGCCCTCGCCGACGCGGATCTTGGCGCAGGCGACGCGGCCCTCGTCGGCCGGGTCGGCGGCGCCGAGTTGGGCGGCCATCAGGCAGGCCATCGCCTCCTCGGCCAGCACCGCCAATTGCTGCTGCACGGCCTGGAAGGCGCTGATCGCCTTGCCGAACTGCTTGCGTCCCATCGCGTAGGCCGTGGTGTCGTCCAGGATGCGCGCGATGGCGCCGGCCATCTCGACCGCCTCCACCGCGGCGCCGGCCAGCAGCCAGTTTGTGCCGTCCGCCAGCCGCGGCGCGTTGGCCGTCTCGTCCCAGTGCAGCCGCGCGTCCACCGGCCCGGTGGCCGTGACGGTCGCCGCGCTGGTGGGCAGCAGCAACGCGCCACCCTCCGTCGGAACCAGCACATGGCGCGACAGATGCGGCGAGGCGACCCGCACGCCGCCCCCCGCCAGCACCTGCCCGATCGCGATCGGCCCGGCGGGCGCGCTCTGCCCGGCCTGCGCGAAGGCGGCGCGCACCAAGCAGGTGGCGCCGAGCGGCAACGGCGACGCGTGCCGGCCCGCCGCCAGCAAAACGGGCGCGATGTCTGCGAACGACAGACCCGACCCGCCCGCCGCCTCGGGCGCGAGCGCGTCGGGGAAACCCGACTCCTCGATCGCGGCCCAGGCGTCGGCGCCCGGGTCGCCGCCGAGCATGGCGCGCACAACGGCGGGCGGGCAGGCGGCGGCGAACAAGTCCCGCGCGGAGTCGGCGAGCAGAGTGTCCATCGGCGCTACCGGAGCCCCATGCCGCGCGCGATCATGCCGCGCAGGATCTCCCGCGTGCCGCCGCGCAACGAGAATGACGGCGCGATGGCCGTGGTGAAGGCCAGCGCGCGCAGCAGCTCGGGCGGGGGCGCCGCGTCCGGGTCGGCCGCGACGATGTCGGTCAGCGCCGCGGGAATCCACTGCTCGAACTCGGTCCCGAGGTCCTTCACCAGCGCCGCTTCCACGACCGGGCTCTCGCCGGCGGCCAGCCGCGCCGTGACGGAGATCGACATGGCGCGCAACGTCGCCAGCCGCGCCATCATGCGGCCGACGGTGGCGGCGTGCCGCGTGTCGCCGGTGCTGCGCAGCCAGGCGATGCAGCTGTCCAGCAGCACCACCGACGACAGCAGCCGCTCCGGCCCGCTGCGCTCGAATGCCAGCTCCGCCGTGCATTGGTGCCAGCCCGCGCCTTCGTCGCCGACCAGCGCGTCGGGCCCGAGGCGGACGTTCTCGAACACCACCTCGTTAAAGTGGAAATCGCCCGTGAGGTCCTGGATCGGGTTGATGCGCACGCCGGGCAACGACAGATCGACGATGACTTGCGACAGGCCTTTCTGGCGGTCTCCGGTCGCGCCGGAGGTGCGCACGAGCGCGATCATGTAGTGCGAATACTGCGCGCCGCTGGTCCATATCTTGGCGCCGTTCAGCAGCCAGCCGTCGCCGTCCGGCTCGGCCCGGGTGCGCACGCTGGCCAGGTCCGAGCCGGTGTCCGGCTCGCTCATGCCGATGCAGAAGAAGCTCTCGCCCTGGCAGATGCGGGGCAAGTGGAAGTCGCGCTGCGCCTGGCTGCCGAACCGCAGGATCAGCGGGCCGCTCTGCCGGTCGGCGATCCAGTGCCCGGCGACGGGCGCGCCGGCCGCCAGCAGCTCCTCCACGATCACGAAGCGGGCGAAGGCGCCCATTTCCGCGCCGCCATACTCGCGCGGCAGGGTGAGGCCCAGCCAGCCGCGCCGCCCGAGCGCCCGGCTGAACTCGGCGTCGAACCCGGTCCACGACCGTGCGCGTTTGTCCGCCGGCGCAGGCGGCAGGTGCTCGGCCAGGAAGTCGCGCACCTCGGCGCGCAGGGCCTCGTCGGCGGTGGGGATTTCGGCCAGGTCAGGGAATGCCAGCATGTCGCAACCTCAGTTGTTTTTCGTTTTTCAGGCAAGTTCCGCCACTGCACGTGGGAGGGGATCTTCGCGCGTCACCTCCCCGGCGTCGGCGACGAAGCGCACCAGCGGCGGCGCCGCGCCCCCCGCCATCAGCGCGCGCTGCACCGCCGGGCGCGCGCCGGCGATGAACACCGCGGCGCCTTGCCGTCCGGCTTTGCGGGCGAACGCCTCGATGGTTGCTGCCGCCGTGGAGTCGAGCAGCGGCACGGCCGAGACGTCCAGCACGACGGTCTTCGGCAGCCCGGTCGCGCGGTCCAGCACGGCGCCGACCGCGGCCGCGGCGCCGAAGAAGAACGCGCCGGAGATGCGGTACACGAGCACCGCCGGGTCGGCTGGCGCGTAGGGGCGGCCGGGCGCGTCCGCCTGGTCGTCCAGCGACGGCACGCCGGCCTGCACCTCGATCGCCTGCGCCATCCGGTGCAGGAACAGCATCGCGCCCAGCCCGAACCCGACGAGGATCCCCGTCGTAAGGTCCCGCACCACCACGGTGAGGAAGGTGGCGAGCAGCACCACCGCGTCGCCGACGGAGGCGCGCAGCAGCGCCGCGACCTGGTGGCGGTCCGCCATGCTCCAGCACACCACGGCCAGCACCGCGGCCAGCGCGGCGAGCGGGATGAACGAGGCGAGCGGCGCCGCGACCAGCATGAACAGCAGCAGGAACGCCGCGTGCAGCATGCCCGACACCGGCCCGCGGGCGCCGGCGCGCACGTTGGTGGCGGTGCGCGCGACCGCGCCGGTGACGCAGATGCCGCCGAACACGGGGGCGACGATGTTGGCGAGGCCCTGCGCGACCAGCTCGCAATTCGAGCGGTGGCGGCGCCCGGTCATGCCGTCCGCCACCACGGCCGAGAGCAGGCTCTCAATGGCGCCCAGCAGCGCGAACGAGATGGCGTTCGGCAGAAGCGCGAGGGCAAGGCTCCACGAGACGGGGGGCAAGGCGGGGGCGGGCAGGCCGTGCGGGATGCCGCCGAACCGCGTGCCGATGGTGTCCACCGGCAGGCCCGCCGCCCAGGCCGCGACGGAGGCGAGCGCCACCGCCATCAGCATCGCCGGCCAGCGCGGCCGCCATTGCCGCAGCGCCACGATGATGGCGATCGTGCCGGCCGCGAGGATGGCGGCGGCCGGGTTCACCGTCGGCAGCGCGTGCGCCAGGGCGGCCAGCTTGGGCAGCAGCGGTCCCGGCTCGTCCAGGGTCAAGCCGAGCAGCTGCTTGACCTGGCTGGCGAGGATGATGAGCGCGATCCCCGCGGTGAACCCGACGGTGACCGGGAAGGGCACGTACTTGATGAACGTGCCGAGCCGCAGCAGCCCGATCGCGAGCAGGATCACCCCGCTCATCATGGTGGCGAGCAGCAGCCCCTCGACCCCGAACTGCGTCACCGTGACCGCCACCAGCACGATGAACGCGCCGGCCGGCCCGCCGATCTGAAACCGGCTGCCGCCCATGAACGACACGATCAGCCCGCCGACGATGGAGCTGTAGAGCCCGCGGTCCGGCGAGACGCCCGACGCGATGGCGATCGCCATGGACAGCGGCAGCGCCACGATTGCGACCGTCAACCCCGCCAGCGCGTCCGCCCGCAGGTCGGCCAGGCGATAGCCCTCGCGCAGCACGGTGGCCAGCTTGGGCGTGTAGAGCTCGACGAAGCTCGGCGCGCTGGTGGTCATGACAGCATGCGGGTATCGCCGTCGATCGCGATCGCCTGGCCGGAGATCGTGGCGCCCCGCCGGCTGCATAGCAGCAGCACCTGGTCGGCCAGTTGGCGCGGCGTCACGTAGTCCCGGATGGAAGTGTAGGAGAACGCGGTCCGCTCCATCTCGGCGAAGCTGACGCCGGTGCGCTGCGCCTTGGCCTCCAGCACGCGGCGCTGGCGGTCTCCGGCGACCAGGCCGGGAAGGATGGCGTTGACCCGGATGCCGGCCTCGCCCAGCTCGATGGCCAGCGACTTGGTGAAGCCGATCACCCCCCATTTGGCCGCGGCGTAGGGGCTGCGCAGGGCGAAGCCGTGTTTGCCGGCCACGGAGGACAGGTTCACGATCGAGGCATTGGCGCTGCGCCGCAGGTGCGGGACGGCGAGGCGCGCGCAGTTGAACTGCGATGTGAGGCAGACCTGCAGGCAGCGGTCCCAGTCGTCGGGCTCGATGTCCTCCACCCGCCCGGTGGGCCCGGCGATCCCGGCGTTGTTCACCAGCACGTCCAGGCCCCCGAGATGGCGCACTGCGGCCTCCATCATGGCGGCGACGTCCGCCCGATCCGCCACGTCGGTGGCGCAATGCCCGATGCCGGCGGGCAAGGTGGCGAGGCCATCCGCGTCCACGTCGCAGGTGAACACGGCGGCGCCTTCCTCCGCGAACGCCTCGGCGATGCCGCGGCCGATGCCGGCTGCGCCGGCGGTGACCAGTACGCGCAGGCCTTCGATGCCGAGTTCCATTCGTTGCGCCCTATCTCGCTGCTGCATGCAGTGTAGCCACCTTGGCGCCGGAGAGCGTGGCCGATCTTCAGCAGTCCACGTCGCAATTAGATCGTATATCCGATATAGGTGATCTTTGAGTGGGACCCGGCCAAGGCGGCCAGCAACGTCGCCAAGCATGGCGTCGCGTTCGAGGCCGTCGAGGCTTTCGAGTTTGAAGCAGCGCTGGTGCTCGCCAGTGTCGGTCAACCCGGGGGCGGCCCCCGCCTGACGGCTCTTGGCCCGATCGGCGGGCGCCTTCACATGTTGGTCTACTCGATCGAGACACGCCGCGTGCGTGTCCTCAGCCTTCGCAAGGCGAACAACAGGGAGATTGCCCGGTATGCGCAAGTCTAAGACGATCGATCTCCAGCCGAACACGGACGAGGAGGAGGTCGCGATCCACCGCGGCATTGCCGCCGATGCGGACAATCCGGAATGGAGCGACCAGGATTTTGCCCGCGCGCGGCCTGCTGCCGAAATGACGCCGCCCGACTTGTATCGCGCGCTGGTCGAACAGCGGCGCCGTGGGCCGCAGAGGGCGCCGACGAAGGAGATGGTTTCGGTCCGGCTCGACCGCGATCTGGTGGAGCGTTTGCGCGCGACCGGGCCAGGATGGCAGGGACGGCTTAACGAAACGTTGCGCAAGACGGTGATGAAGGCGGATTAGGTCCAGCTCGCGCGAAGATTGCGGTCCCCGGGACGCTGGCGCTAGGCTCCCGCGCAACGACGCCTGCGACAGCCGGGCGCGAGGGGAACGATCGCCATGACCATCACTCGCCGAGAGCTCACGGCCGCCGCCGTCGCGACCGCCATCCTGCCGCGCGTTGGACGGGCGCAGGGGGCGCCGACGCTCAAGATCGGCGTGCTGAACGACCAGTCCGGCCCCTACCGCGACGACGGCGGCCCGACCAGCGCGGTCTGCACCCGGCAGGCGGTGGCGGAGTTCGCGGCGCAGGGCTTCAACGTCGAGGTCGTGGTGGCGGACCACCAGAACAAGCCGGACGTCGGCGCCGGCATCGCGCGGCGCTGGTTCGACCAGGACGGCGTGGACGCGATCGTGGACGTGCCGACCTCGTCCGTGGCGCTGGCGGTCAACAACGTCTGCCGCGAGAAGAACAAGGTGATGCTCAACTCCGGCGCGGCCACCACCGACCTGACAGGGTCGCAGTGCTCGCCCAACCTCATTCATTGGACGTACGACACCTATATGCTGGCCCGCTCCACCGGGGGCGCCATGGTGCGCGCCGGCGGGGACACCTGGTTCTTCCTGACCGCCGACTACGTGTTTGGGCAGCAGTTGCAGCGCGACACCTCGCGCTTCGTGCTGGAGGCGAAGGGCAAGGTGCTGGGCAGCGCCAAATATCCGTTCCCCGACACGTCCGATTTTTCCGGCCTGCTGGTGCAGGCGCAGGCCAGCGGGGCGAAGGTGCTGGGCCTGGCGAACAGCGGCAGCGACACGATCAACTGCATCAAGCAGGCGCGCGAGTTCGGCCTCGAGAACACCATGAAGGTCGCCGCCATGCTGATGTACAACAGCAACGTCCACGCGGTCGGGCTGGAGACGGCGCAGGGGCTGCTGCTGACCGAGAGCTACTACTGGGACCTCAACGACCGCACCCGGGCGTTCAACGACCGGGTCAAGCCGAAGACGCCGAACCAGTGGCCCAACATGGTGCAGGCCGGCTGCTACGCCGCGACGCTGCATTACTTGAAAGCGGTGGCCGACATCGGCGTCGTCGCGGCCAAGGCCAGCGGGCGCGACGCGGTGGCGCGGATGAAGGCGATGCCGACCGACGACGACTGCTTCGGCAAGGGCGCGATCCGGGCGGACGGACGCAAGATCCACCCGTCCTACCTGTTCCAGGCGAAGACCCCGGCGGAGAGCACGGGGCCATGGGACGGGCTGAAGCTTGTCGCCACCACGCCGGCAGACGAGGCGTTCAAGCCGATGGCGGAAGGTGGCTGCGCATTGTTGAAGTCGTGAGGATTGCCCATGCCCTGTTTCTGCTGGTGGCGCTAATGTCGGGCCCTGCTTTCGCCCAGGACGGCGCCGCCGCGCTGGCGCCCACCGGACCGTTGCGCGCCGGGCTGGTGGAGGCGCCGAACATGAGCACCCTGTTCGTGGCGCGCCAGCCGGACGGATCGGCGAAGGGGCCGGCCGCCGAGTTGGTGGCCGACCTGGCGCGCACAACCGGGCGGCCGCTCGCAGTGACGATCTTCCCCAACACCGGCGCGGCCACGGCGGCGTTGCAGGGGGGCAGCGTCGACGTGGCGTTCATGCCCGTGGACGAGACGCGCAAGCAGCTGATCGATTTCGGGCCGGGTTACTTCCCGATCGAGAGCACCTACCTGGTCAGCGGCGCCTCGGGCGTGACCGACGTCGCGGGGGTCGACCGGCCCGGCATGCGCGTCATCGCGATCGACGGCACGACGACGTTCCGCGCGTCGGCTCGCACGCTGAAGCAGACGCAGCCAAAGGCCGTTCCGAGCGTGGCGCAGGCGATCGCCCTGATGCGGGACGGCCAGGCCGATGCGTTCGCGCTGTCGCGGGACACGCTGGCGCCTGTGGTGGCGCAGGCGCCGGGGTCGCGGATTGCAGACGGGTGGTTCCAGCAGACGCTGGTGGCGGTGGCGGTGCCCAAGGGCCGGCCGGCGGCGCTGGCGTTTGTGACCGCTTGGCTGGACCAGGCCAAGGCGTCCGGCCTTGTGCGCCGCGTATTCGACGCGAACGGGTTCAAGACGGAAGCGGTCGCGCCGTAACGCCGCCCTATGGGAGAACGAGGCGGCCTGCACCCTCCACCGTCTTGGCCGGACTTGATCCGGCCATCCACGGTGCGCCAACGATGCCGGCCGTCGTCGCGACGCAAGGTCGCGCCAGCCGTGTTTCGCCAGCGGTGATGGCGCGGCGTGGGTGGCCGGATCAAGTCCGGCCATGACATCGGTTTAGGTGGGCAGCACCGCCCGTAGGCTCGTTTCCACCAGGATGAAGTCGGCGCCCGGTCGCTGCAGCCGCTCCGCCAGCAAGGGCAGGTCGGCGTTGGTGCGGATACGGCAGACCGGGAAGCCGAACGCCTCGCCGACCGCGGCCAGGTCGGGGTTGGTGAACCCGGTGCCGATCGTCCGCCCCGGGTAGAACCGCTCCTGATGGATGCGGATCGACCCGTAGGAGCGGTTGTCCGACACGACCACCTTGAGCGGCAGGCGGCGTTCCAGCGCCACCGCCAATTCGTTCCCCGTCATCAGGAAGCCGCCGTCGCCGACCATGCACACCACCGTGCGGCCCGGCGCGCGCAGGGCCGCAGCCACCGCGGCGGGCACGCCAAACCCCATCGCGCCCGAGATCGGCGCCAGCAGACGCTGCGGCGGCGCGAACGGGATCACCCGGTACGCGGACGCCGCGAAACTGCCGGCATCCAGCGTCACGATCCCATCCGGCGGCAAACAGGCCGCCACCACCTCCACCACCCGCTCGAACGCAACCCCATCCTCGCCGTCATAGGGCCGCGGCGCCGCGATCCGCCGGCGTTCACGACGCAGCCGGCCGAGCCAATCTTCCCGCGCCGGCGTCGCGTCCGGCGCCCCCATCGCGGCGAGCAACGTCCCGCCGTCGCAGGCGATGCCCAGGTCGGCGGCGAACTGCAGCCCGATCACCCCGGGGTCCGCATGCACGTGGGCCAGCCGCATCGCCGGGCGGACCGGGGTCGGGAAGCTGAACCCCTGGGTCGTGATGTCGCTCAGCCGGGCGCCGAGCGCGATCAGCAGGTCCGCCTCGTGCAGCGCCGCCATCTGCGCGGCCGGGTTCGCCAGCCCCATGTCGCCGGCGTAAAGCGGGTGCGCGTTGTCGAACAGATCCTGCCGCCGGAACGAGACCAGCACCGGCAGACCCCACGCCTCGACGAAGCCGCGTAGGGCGTCGCGATGCGGTTCCATCCCGCTGCCGGCCAGCACCAGCGGGCGCTTCGCCTCGGCCAGCCAGCTGCGCAGGGTGGCCACGTCGCCCGGATGCGGGGCCGCGCGCACCAACCCCTGCGGCTGCACGGGGACGGCGTCGGTCGCGGCGGTCAGCACATCCTCCGGCAGCGCGATCACGACGGCGCCCGGCGTCCCCGTGGCGGCGGTCTGGATGGCGCGCAGCAGGGTCTCGGGCACGCGCGCCGGGTCGCTCACCTCGGCAGTCCACTTGGCGATGCCGCCGAACATGCGGGCGTAGTCGACCTCCTGGAACGAGTCGCGCCGCAGGTCGCGCGCGGCAACCTGGCCCACCAGCAGGATGAACGGCACGGCGTCCTGCTGCGCGGTGTGCACGGCGATGGCGGCGTTGCTGGCGCCCGGGCCGCGGCTGACGCAGGCGACCCCCGGCCGCCCGGTGAGTCGCGCGTCGGCGAGCGCCATGAACCCGGCGCCGGACTCGTGGCGGCAGACGACGGTGTCCACGTCGGTGCGCCCATACAGCGCGTCGAGCAAGCCCAGATAGCTCTCGCCTGGGACGCAGAACACGCGGTCGATGCCGTTGGCCGCCAGGGTGTCGACGATGAGCCGGCCGACGGTCATTGGTATCCTTCCATGCAGTTGACGCGTTGCGCCTGCTTCCATAGCGTCCGCCCGAATCGGGGAAACAATCAAGATGCCATCAATCGGCCGACGGGCGTTCGTCGCCGCCACGCTGTCCGCGCCGGCCGCACTGGCGATGCCGGCCATCGCGCGGGCGCAGACGGTGCGGACGCTGAAGATGACGCTGGCCGACACGGTGGCCAGCCCGGTGTTCGCGATCAGCCAGCGCTTCGCCGCCAACCTGAAGGAAAAGAGCGGCGGCACGCTGGATGTGCAGGTCTACGGCGCCGGCCAGCTCGGCAGCCAGACCAACGCCATGACCAGCTTGCAGACCGGCATCGTGGATTTCGTCGCCAGCACCACCGGGCTGATGGAGACGGTGTTCCCGAAAGTGTCGGTGCTGGACCTGCCCTTCCTGTTCCGCGACCCGGCCACCGCGGACCGCGTGCTGGACGGCCCCGTCGGCGACGAGCTGTTCAAGGCGTTCCCGGAAAAAGGCATCTACGGCCTGTGCTGGGGGTGGTGGGGCTGGCGCCCGGTCAGCTCCCACGCGCCGGAGCCGATCAACGAGCCGAAGGACATGACCGGCGTGAAGATCCGCATCCAGCCCGGGGCGATCTACGCCGAGACCTACAAGCTGTTGGGCGCCATCCCGGTCGCCATCGACATCAGCGAGGCCTACCTCGCGATGTCGCAGGGCGCGGTGCAGGCGGTGGAGCTGCCATATATCTCGATGGTGGCGAACAAGTTCCAGGAAGTGGTCAAGCACACCAACTCCACCAACGTGAACTACAACCCGGGCGCGCTGATGGTGGCCAAGCGCCGGTTCGACAGCTTCACGCCGGACCAGCAGGCCGCCGTGCGCGCGGCGGCGAAGGACATGTCGGCGGACTGGCGCAAGTCCGTGGCAACGGCAACGGACCAGGCTGCGGCCACGATGAAGGCCGCGGGCGTCACGTTCAGCGACGCCAACGTCCCCGCCTTCGTGGCGGCGACCAAGCCGATCTACGAGAAGTTCCGACCGGTGATCGGCGCCGACCTGGTCGACATGGCGATGAAGCAGGCGGGCGCCTAAGCCGGCATGGAGCTGCTGTCCGACAACAGCGCCGGGCAACTGCCCGGCGGCCTGGCGATCGGGGGGCCGCGGCTGACATCGGCGCGCACAGCGTTGCTGCGCGTGGTCGACCTGATCCACCTGCTGGCGACCTGGATCGGCTCCGCGGCGCTAATGATCGAGCTGGTCATCATCCTGTGGGACGTGATGCAGCGCGAGTTCTTCAGCGCATCGTTCCTGTGGGCCGACGAGTCGTCCAAGCTCAGCCTGTCGACCATCGCCTTCATCGGCGGCGCGGCGGCCTACCGGTCCCGCCAGCACACCTCCGTGCGCGTCCTGCTGGACATGATGCCATCCCGCTTGGGCGACCTGCTGCTGGCGGTGCTGGAGTGGCTGGTGGTGGTGGTGGCGGCCATCGCGGCGTGGCAGGGCGTGCTGCTGATGCAGAACAACTGGAACAACGTCACCCCCATCCTGCAGATCAGCATCGGCTGGATCGAGCTGCCGCTGTCGGTCGGCATGGCGCTGGTGGCGCTGTTCGCGTTCGAGCGGCTGGCGCTGCAGCACCGCCCGGCCGTGGCGGCCGCCGGGCTGCTGATCGTGGTGCTGGCGACGGCGGCGCTGACGCTGACGGACGCCACCGCCTACTTCAACACGCATTCCGACATGGCGCTGCTGGTGCTGATCGGGCTGTTCTTCGGCACCGTGCTGCTTGGCCTGCCGGTCAGCTTCGCCATGCTGTCCTCGACGCTCACCTACTTGGCGCTGACCGACGCCGCGCCGCCGATCGCGGTGCCGCAGAACATGGTCGACGGCACGGGCAACTTCATCCTGCTGGCGCTGCCGTTCTTCATCTTCGCCGGGCTGATCATGGAGCGCGGCGGCATCAGCGTGCGGCTGGTGCGCTTCGCCATGGCGCTGGTCGGCGGCATCCGCGGCGGGCTGCTGCAGGTGGTGGTGGTGACGATCTACCTGGTCAGCGGCATTTCCGGCTCCAAGATCGCGGACGTGGCCGCGGTCGGCTCCGTGATGCGCGGCGAGATGCGGCGCCACGGCTACCGCCCGGACCAGGGCGCCGCCGTGCTGGCGGCGTCGGCGGCGATGGCGGAGACGATCCCGCCCAGCATCGCCATGCTGGTTCTGGGCTCCGTGACGCCGATCTCGATCGGGACGCTGTTCCTGGCCGGGCTGCTGCCGGCGGCGCTGATCGCGGTGTGCCTGATGGCGCTGATCGCGTTCCAGGCGCGCCACCGGGTGGAGGCGCCGATGCTGGAGCGCGGCCGCCGGCTGTTCGCCATCCCGCCCGCGATCCTGCCGCTGGCGATGCCGGTCGCCATGGTGTGCGGCATCCGGTTCGGCATCGCGACGCCGACGGAGGTGTCGACCTTCGCCGTGCTGTACGGCCTGGTGCTGTCGGCGGCGATCTACCGTGCGCTGCCGCTGAAGCAGGTGGTGGAGCTGATGCTGTCCTGCGCCATGTCGGCCGGGATGGTGCTGTTCGTGCTGTCGTCCGCGTCCAGCTTCGCCTGGGTGCTGACCGCCGCCAACCTGCCGCAGCACCTGGTGCAACTGCTAGACGAGGCCGGGCGCAGCGCGACCGTGTTCTGGGTTGGCTCGATCGTGCTGCTGATCCTGATCGGCACGCTGCTGGAGGGGCTGCCGGCGCTGATCATCCTGGCGCCGCTGCTGTTGCCGATCGCGACCGGGCTGGGCATCAACCCGGTGCAGTACGGCATCGTGCTGATCCTGGCGATGGGCGTCGGCGCGTTCATGCCGCCGGTGGGCATCGGGTTCTACGTCGCCGCCGCCGTCGCGGGCAGCAAGGTGGAGCCCGCCGCCAAGACGATGGCGCCGTTCATCGTGGTGCTGGTGCTGGCCGTGGTGCTGATCGCCTTCGTGCCCGCCATCGCGCTGATCCTGCCGCAGCTTCTGGGCGGCAAGGGCTGAATGTCCCCCGTGCAACCCGGTTCGGCAGCGCTCTAGGAGACGCCTATGGATGACGCGGTGCTGTACGAGCAGGTGGGCGGCGTCGTCACCCTCACGCTGAACCGGCCGGCGACACGCAACCCGATCTCCGAGCGCGCCGTGGTGGACGGGCTGGTCGGCGGCCTGGCCCGGCTCGGCGCCGACCCGTCGGTGCGGGTGGCCATCCTGACCGGCGCGGGAACGGCGTTCTCCTCCGGCGGGGACCTGCGCGCGATGCAGGACGCGATAGACATTCGGGCGCGCGACCCGGCCGCCACCGCCGCCTACTACACCGGCGGCATCCAGCGCATCCCGCTGGCCTTCGAGGCGCTGGACGTGCCGATCATCGCCGCCGTCAACGGCCCGGCCATCGGCGCCGGCAACGACCTGGCCTGCATGTGCGACCTGCGCATCGCGGCCCAGAGCGCCCGCTTCGCCGAGAGTTTCGTCAAGATCGGCATCGTCCCGGGCGATGGCGGCGCGTGGCTGTTGCCGCGCGTGGTGGGCTGGTCGAAGGCGTGCGAGATGGCGCTGACCGGGGACGCCGTGTCCGCCGACGAGGCGCTGGCCTGCGGCCTGGTGTCGCAGGTGGTCCCGGACGCGGAGCTGATGGACGCCGCCCGCCGCCTGGCCGCGCGCATCGCCGTCAATCCGCCTCTGGCCGTGCGCGCCACCAAGCGCCTGCTGAAGGAGGGCCGCCACACCCGGCTGGACACGCTGCTGGCGCTGTCCGCCACTGCGCAGGCGATCGCGCACGCGAACCCCGAGCACCGCGAGGCCGTCGCCAAGGCGCTGCGCCCGCGATCTTGATTACGGCCCCGTCATGCCAGGGCTTGTCCCTGGTGGGGAAACCGGGCGGGCTCGTCACCGCGGCAACCCGCCGGGGAGGCTCACGCGCTCGGCGTTGGCCTGGGCGGCCAACGCCAGACGGCAGACGGTGAACACGTGGGATTGCGCCATCGCCGTCGCGGTCCGGTGCTGCACGTCGTGGCAGAAGGCCTCGAAATACGTCAGCGTCTCGCGGGCGCAGGCGATGTGCCGCGTGCCGGCCCGGTCGGCCAGGAACAGATGGTCCGTCCCCGCGCGGCCCTCAATGTCGATATATTTGCGCAGCTCGAGATAGCCCTCCGTCCCCACCACGGTCAGCCGTCCGTCGCCCCAGGTGGGCAGGCCGTCCGGGGTGAACCAGTCCACCCGACAATATCCGGCGGCGCGGTCGCTCCGCAGCAGCACCTCGCCGAAGTTCTCGAAACCGGGCTGCCTCGGGTCGTCGAACACGCCGACCGTGCTGGCCACGATGCGCGCGTCGTCCGACCCGGTGAAGGTCAGGAACTGGTCGATCTGGTGGGAGGCAATGTCGGCCAGGATGCCGCCGTAGCGCGCCGGGTCGAAGAACCAGGCAGGCCGGATGTCGCGGTTCAGCCGGTGCGGGCCGAAGCCGACAGTCTGCACCACGCGGCCGATGGCGCCCTCGCGGATCAGCCGCAGCGCCACGGCGGCGCCCGGCACGAGGAACCGCTCGCTGAAGCAAATGGAGAAGACGCGCCCGGTCCGCGCCACCGCCTGCTCCAGCAGGGCCAGGTCGGGCGCGGTGGTGACGCCGGGCTTGTCCATCAGCACGTCCTTGCCGTGGTCCATCGCCAGCACGGCCAGCGCGGCGCGATCGGACGGGACGGCGGCGCACACCATGAACGCGGCGGAGCGGTCCTCCAGCAGCGCGTCGCGGTCGGCCACCTCGGGCAAGTGGGGGAAGCGCTTGCGGAAGCCCTCGACCACGCGCGGGTCGGACGTGCCGGGCCACCAGCCGGCGCACTCGGCCCCGGCGTCCAGCAAGCCAGCCACCAGGTCCCAGATATGGCGATGATCCAGGCCGATGGCGACGAAACGCACTTTCATGACTTCTTCGACCCTACTTGTTCGTCCCAACGGCGGAACGCGGCCACCAGGCGGTCCGGCGTCAACGGGGTTTCGACCGGCCGCTCGGCAATCCAGCGGTCGTACTCCGGACGCCCGAATGCGCGCACCACCTCCTGGCTCTCGGTCGGGGCGGCGGACAGCGGCGCGTTGGTGACGGGGCCGGGATAGAAATAGCCGCGGTCGTAGGTTCCGGCCTGCTGCTCCGGCTCCAGCATGAACGCCATCAGCTTCAGCAGCACCGGGAGCTTGTAGGCGGCCACGCCCTTCGGGATGCACATGAACTGCGTGTCCGGCATCCAGTGCGTGCCTTCCAGCATGAACACGGCGCACTCCTTCGGCACGATGCCCAGCACGCGCGGGTTGATGTCCCAGCCGCAGGTGGACACGACGATGTCGCGGGTGCCGTCGCCGAGCTCCTTCATCATGGCGGCGGTGCCGGCCGGGTAGTAGTCGATCCCCTCGCCGAGCGCCTGCAGGTAGGGCCAGGTCTTGTCCCAGCCGTTGACTGGGTCCTTTGGATCGCGGTCGCCGAGCACGTAGGGCAGGCCTTGCAGCAGGGTCCAGCCGGGGCCGGAGTTGTACGGCCGCGCGTAGGTGAAGCGGTTCGGGTGCGCGCGGACCCAGGCCAGCAGGTCGGCGGCGGTCTTCGGCGGCTCGCGCACCCGGTCCGGCGCGTATTCGAACAGCGGGCCGGAGGGCGAGTAGGCGACGGCTATGCCCTGCCCGTGGCCGAAATTGTCCTGCATCATGCGCGCGCCCGGGTTGAAGATGGACTCGAGCTTCGGCAGCGCGTCCGCGTGGTCGGGGAGCACTACCGTCCACAGGCCCTGCGTCACGCCGTCCGACAGCGCGCCGGGGCCGGTCAGCACCAGGTCGATGTCGACCCGGCCGGCATCCTGCTGCGCCTTCAGCTTGCCCGGCAGCTCCGGCGAGGGCGCCAACGTGTAGGTGATGCGCGACACAAGCGCCGGGTCGCGGGTGCGGAAGCGCTCGATCCCCGTCTTGGTGAGTTGGAGGTTGCCGGCGACGTCCACTACCGAAAGCGCCACCGGAGCCGCCTGAGCCAGCGCCGGCCGGGCCAGTGCCGCGCCACCTGCGACGAGAAGCGTCCGCCGCGCCAAACCCGTGCCTGCCATGCGACTCACCGCGTTCTTGTTGCCGGGAGGCTAGCATGCGCCAGCCACGTGTCACTCCTCGGCTTCGGGGCGGTCCAGCAGGGCGGCCATGGCGGCTTCAACCTGAACCCTGCCCGCCAGCACGGCCGCCACAGCCGCAATGATCGGACACGGCGCGGCGTTCGCACGCGCCAGCAGGGCGGGCGCCGCCTCGACCCCCTCCACGGCGCCGCCGATTGCCGCGCGGGCGGCGACCGGGGTGGCGCCGCCGCCGATGGCGAGGCCCAGGCGGAAGTTGCGGCTGGCCCCGCCGGCGCAGGTCAGCATCAGGTCGCCCAGGCCGGACAGCCCGCTGACCGTCGCCGCGCGTCCGCCGAGTGCGGTGGCTAAACGCGCGATCTCGGCCAGTCCGCGGGTGACCAGGGCGGCGCGGGCGTTCTCCCCCAGGCCAGCGCCGATTGCGATGCCGGCGGCGATGGCGATGACGTTCTTGGCCGCGCCGCCGACCTGCGCGCCCACCGGGTCGGCGCTGCCGTACAGCCGGTACTCGCGGGTGCCGAGCAGGCGGACGAGGTAACGCCGCAAATCCGGGTCGGCGCAGGCGAGCACGGCGGCAGCAGGCAGTCCGCGGGCCAGCTCGTGCGCGAAGTTGGGGCCGGTGAGGATGGCGCTGCCGGCGCCCCCCGCTTCATTGGCGATCTCGCCGGGGAAGCGGTTGGCCCCCGTCTCGAGGCCTTTCATGCAGAGGACCAGCGGCGCGGCGGGCAACGGCAGGGCCAGGGCTGCGCGCAGATGTTGCACAGGGGTGGCCAGCAGTACGGCGGCAGCGGTCATGGGCAGGGTGGACGTGACGTCGATCGATTGCGACAGGGGGATACCAGGCAGCCGCGGGCTTTGCCGGGCGGCGGCGATCGGGGCGGGGTCGCGCGCCCATAACGTGACGTGGTGGCCAGCGCGCGCGCAGTGCACCGCCAGCGCCGTCCCCCATGCGCCGGCGCCGATGACGAGGATGCGGCGGGGGTTCACGCGCCGCTCCCCTCACCCCGACCCTCTCCCGCAGGCGGGAGAGGGAGCAGGAAAAGCCCTCTCCCCCTTGCGGGAGAGGGTCGGGTGAGGACGCTACTCATTCGTCAGCCTCGTCACGGACCACCCTTCGCCGTATTCGCGGTCGCCCAGCCGGTCCAGCAACGCGGCGAGCAACGGAGGCCATTCCTCCTCCCAGCGATAGGGCGGGTTGCGGACCAACAACCCGTTGCCGTTGAGCCGGGCCGGGTCGGTCGGCTCGCGCAGCCACAGCTCGGCGGCGACCACGTCGCGAACCCCGGAAACCGCCTCGTGCAGGGCACGCACGGGAGCGCGGTGCTTGATCGGGTACCAGGCGGCGACCACCCCCGCCGGAAACCGGGCGGCGGCGGCGGCCAGCGCGGCGGCGATGCGGGCGTGCTCGTCGGGCGCCTCGTAAGGCGGGTCGATCAACACCAAGCCCCGCTTGGCCGACGGCGGCAGCAACGCCCGCAGCGCTGCCCACCCATCGCGCGCGTGCACGGCAACCTGGGGATCGCCGGCGAACTCGCGGCGCAGCAGGGCGGCGTCCTCGGGGTGCAGCTCGCAGCAGACCAGCGCATCCGCCGGCCGCAGCAGCGCGCGGGCGATGACCGGAGAACCCGGGTACAGCCCGGCCGCCTTCACCACGGCCACATAGTCGGCCAGCGGCGCAGGGGGCTGATGCAGCAGCCGGGCGATGCCGGCGCGCCATTCTCCGGTGCGCTCCGCGGCGCCGGCCAGTTCGTAGCGCCCGGCGCCGGCATGGGTGTCCAGCACGGCGAACGGCGCCGGCTTGCGGGCCAGCGCGCGCAGCAGCCAGACCAGCGCCGCGTGCTTGGTGCAGTCGGCGAAGTTCCCCGCGTGGAAGGCGTGGCGGTAGTTCACGCGCCGCGCATCTCGTCCAGCGGCCAGCGCGGACGCGGACGCGCATCAAGCCCGTCGGCCAGGCCCAGCTGCAGCCGCTCGATCCCCGCCCAGGCCACCATCACGGCGTTGTCGCCGCACAGCCGCAGCGGGGGCGCCACCATCGCGACACCGTGCCGCGCCGCCACCGCCGCCAGCGCCGCGCGGACCGCGCCGTTGGCCGCCACGCCCCCGGCCACCACCAGCGCGCCCGCCTCCGGCATCATCCGCAGCGCGTTGGCGGCGCGGTCCGCCATCACCTCGGCCACCGCCGCCTGGAACCCGGCCGCGACGTCGGCCGCGTCCGCCTGCGGCAGCGCGCCGGGCGGCATGCGCGCCACCACTTGCGCCACCGCCGTCTTCAGCCCGGAAAACGAGAAGTCGCAGCCGGGCCGCCGCAGCATGGGGCGAGGGAGAGCCCACCTCGCCGGGTCGCCGGTGGCGGCCAACCGCTCGACATGGGGGCCGCCGGGCCAGGGCAGGCCAAGCAGCTTGCCGACCTTGTCGAACGCCTCGCCCACCGCGTCGTCCACCGTGCCGCCCAGACGGCGATAGCGCCCGACGGCGTCCACGGCGACGCACTGGCAATGCCCGCCGCTGACCAGCATCAATAGATAGGGGAACGCCGTCCGGTCGGTCAGCCGCGCCGTCAGCGCGTGCGCCTCCAGGTGGTTGACCGCCACGAAGGGCAGCCCGGCCGCCAGCGCCAACCCCTTGCCGAGGCTGCTGCCCACGATCAGCCCGCCGATCAGCCCTGGCCCGGTGGTGGCCGCTACCCCGCCCAGATCGCCCATTGCCACCCCGGCGCGGGCCATCACATCGCGCACCAGGCCGGGCAGGTGATGCAGGTGCGCGCGGGCGGCGACCTCCGGGACGACGCCGCCGTACCGCGCGTGCTCGGTCTGGCTCAGCAGCGCGTCGGCCAGCACGGCCCCGTCCGGCGCCAACACGGCGGCGGCGGTCTCGTCGCAGGACGTCTCGATGCCCAAAACTGGGCCGAGAACGGGCCCAAGCTTGGGTAGGATCAACGGGGGCGGGCTTTCCATCTCTCCGCCAGGGTAATAGGACACCGCCATGCCTGACGCGAACTTCCCATCCACCGTGGCGCCACCGCCCCGCGTGCCGCCGCACCAGCGGTCGCTGCCGCTGCGGGTGGGCACCCGCGGCTCGCCCTTGGCGCTGGTGCAGACCCGGGCGTTCCTCAGCCGGCTGCAAGGGTTCTGCCCCGTGCTGCGCGGGCTGGACGTATTCCAGGAGCACGTCATTCGCACCACCGGCGACCAGGTGCAGGACCGCTCGCTGGCCGAGATCGGCGGCAAGGGGTTGTTCGCGAAGGAGATCCACGAGGCGCTGGTGGACCGCCGGGTGGACTTCGCGGTGCACAGCTTGAAGGACCTCGAGACGACTATGCCCCCCGGCATCGTGCTCGCCTGCACGCTGCGGCGGGAGGACGCGCGCGACGCGCTGATGCTCGGCCCGCACTGCGACGAGGCCGACCCGGCGGACCCGTTCGCGGCGCTGCCGGCGGGCGCCGTGATCGGCACCAACTCCGTCCGCCGCCAGGCGCAGCTGCTGCATGCGCGGCCGGACCTGCGCACGGTGCTGCTGCGCGGCAACGTGCAGTCGCGCATCGACAAGCTGATGGGCGGCGTGGCGGACGCCTCGTTCCTGGCGATGGCGGGGCTGCGCCGGCTCGGCATCCTGGATGCGCCGCCGGCCGGGCTGGGCATCCTGGCGCTGGACCCGGACGCGATGGTGCCGTCCGCCGGCCAGGGCATCGTCGGCGTTACGGTGCGGGAGGACGACACGGAGTTGCGCGAGCTGCTGGGAGGCATCGAGGACCCGCAGGCGCGCGCCGTCTCCACGGCCGAGCGGTCGATGCTGGCGTTGCTGGACGGGTCGTGCCGCACGCCGATCGGCGGTTATGCGCGTCTGCTGCCCGATGGGCGGCTGCACCTGACCGGGTTGGTGGCGCGGGCGGACGGCTCGTTTCTGCTGAAGCGCAGCGCGCATGGCGCCGCGCCGGATGCCGAGCTTATGGGCGCCGAGCTTGGCCGCAGCCTGCGTGGCGACAGCCCGGCGGACCTGTTCGACGAATGACGCGTTCGGAATGACTGGCCGGGCTGTTTTGGTCACCCGCCCGCCGCCTGGCGCGCAGGCCACCGCGGCGCGGCTGGCGCAAGACGGCTTTGACCCGGTGCTGGCGCCCTTCTTGGACGTTCGGGCGTGCGCCATATCGCTGCCGGCCGCCTCTCGGTTGCAGGCCGTGGTGGCGGCCAGCGGGAATGCGGTGGCGCTGCCGGCCGCCTATCACGCGCTCCCCTTGCTGGCGGTGGGCGACGCCACCGCCGCCCGCGCCCGCGCCGCCGGGTTTGCCACCGTGCATAGCGCGAACGGCGATGCGGCGGACTTGGTGGCGCTTGCCGTCCGCATGACCGTTCCATCCGGCGAACCGCTGCTGCTGGCGACCGGGCGCGGCCAAGGCGTCGCATTGGCGGCGGCGTTGCGCAGGGCCGGCTTCACCGTGCACCGGCGCGCGGTGTATGCCGCCGCGTCGGTCCGCCGTTTCCCGGCTCCGGCGGAGGCGGCCATCGGCGAGGGCCTGCACGCCGCTCTGTTCTTCTCCGCCGAAACGGCGCGCGCCTTCGCCCGGCTGCTGCCGACAGCGCTGCATGGGAGGCTGAGCGGCGCCGACGCAGTGGTGATCGGGGCCGACGCCGCGGCTGCTTTGGAGCACTTGCCGTGGCGTGCGCTCCGTGTCGCACTGCGGCCCACTCAGGATGGGGTTCTGGCTCTGCTATGACCGACGAAACGACGCCGATTGTCGACACCGCACCGGGCACTCCGCCTGGGCTTTCGGACCAACAGCCAGCCGCGCGGCAGACCCCGCTGGCGGCGCTGGCCATATTGGCGTTGATCGTCGTGGTCGGCGGCGTCGCGCTGTGGCGCCAGGGCGCGGCGGCGGCTGACCAAGCGGCGCAGCTGCAGACGCGGCTGGAGGCGATGGATGGCCGCATCGCGAAACTGGAGGCCCGCCCTGCCCCGGCGCCCGCGCCCGACCTGCGCCCGCTGGAGCAGCGGATGGCGGCGTTGGAAGGCCGCCCCCCACCGGATTTGCGGCCGCTGGAACAGCGCATGACCGCGCTCGAGAACAAGCCGCCGCCGGAAGCGAAGCTGGACACCGCCGGGCAGCAACAAATCGCCGCCCTATCCGGGCGGGTCGACGGGATCGCGGCGCGGCAGGACCAGTTGGGCACGCGGCAGCAGGCCGACATCGCCAAGGTCGGCGACCAATTGAATGCGATGGACGCCAAGATCGCCGCCGCTGTGACCGCGGGCAGCGCCGTCGCTGCGAGGGCCGACAAAGCAGGCGCCGAGGTCGCGACGCTCACCCAAAGCGAATCGCGCAATGCCCGCGTGCAGGAAGCCGCCGTGGCGCTAGGGGCGGGCAAGCCGCTCGGCGTCATCCCCGGGGCGCCGCCCGCGCTGGCGCAGTTCGCCACCAAGGCGCCGCCGACTGAGGCTGCGTTGCGCCTGTCCTTTACGTCCGCGGCCAATGCGGCGCTGGAGGCCGGCCAGCCTGCCAAGGACGGCACGCCGTTCTTCCAGCGCATGTGGAGCCGCGCGCAATCCGGCCTGGTGGTGCGGCAAGGCGACCGCGTGCTGGTGGGCGACGTCGTGACCGGCGTCCTGGAACATGCCCGTCGCCAACTGGATGCCGGCGACCTGGCCGGCGCTGTGGCGGCGCTGGACGGGCTGGCCGGGCCGGCTGCGGCCGCGATCGCGCCGTGGCGGGCGCAGGCGCAGTCGCTGCTGGATGCGCGCGCCGCCCTGCTGACCGTGGCGCACGGCTGATGCGCCGCGTCATAACCTTTCTGGTCGTCGCGGCGCTCCTGGTCGGCGTCGCCTGGTGGCTGGCCGGGCTGCCGGGCTCGGTCGGCGCCACGGTCGGCGACCTGTCCATCACGCTCCCGACCCCATGGGCGCTGCTTGGGATCGTGGTCCTGTTCGTGCTGCTCTACGTGCTGGTGCGGATTGTCGCGGCCATCCTGCGGCTGCCGTCGCGCAACCGGCGGATCAGCGCCGAACGCGCCCGCCGCCGCGGCGACCAGGCTGTGACGCGCACCCTGCTGGCGCTGGCCAGCGGCGACTCGGCGGCGGCAATGCGGCAGGCCGGCCGCAGCCGCGCGTTGCTGGGCGACACGCCGCAAACGCTGTTGCTGGCCGCCTACGCCGGACGCCAGGCGGGGCAACCGGCGGAAGCGGATGCGGCGTTCAACCTGCTCGCCGCGCGCAAGGACGCCGCCTTCCTCGGGTTGCGCGGGCTGCTGCAAAGCGCCGTGGCGCGGGGCGATACGGACGCCGCGCGGGCGCTGTCGCGGCGCGCGGAGGCGGTGAACCCCGGCGCGCCCTGGCTGCGGACGGAACGCGCGCAACTCGCGGCCCGCGACGGCAACTGGAAGGAAGCCATGGCGCTGTCCGAGCCAGGCCCTGGACAGGCGGCCTTGGCCACCGCCGCCGCGGATGCCGAGACCGACACCGGCGAGGCGCGGCGGCTGGCCAAGCAGGCCTGGCAGGCCGACCCGTCGTTCACCCCCGCGGCGCTCGCCTATGTGCGGCGGTTGCGCGAGGCGGGGCGGGAGAAGCGGGCGCAGGAGGTTCTGCGCGCCAGCTGGAAGGCGGCGCCGCACCCGGCGCTGGCCGAGGCGGCCCTGGAGGGCAGCGCCGATCCCGACTTCCGCGCGTGGCGCGTCGGCGCGTTGGCATCCGCGGCGCCCAACCACGTTGAGAGCTATTTCCTACGCGCGCAGGCCGAGTTGGAGAAGGGCAACCTGCCGCAAGCCCGCCGCGAGCTGGAGGCGGCGCAGGCCTTGGGCATGGACCAGCGTCGGGCGTGGCGCCTGCTGGCTGCGATCGCCGAGCGCGCTGGCGATGGAGCCGCCGCCGCCACGGCATTCCGCCGGTCCGCCGAGGCGGAGGCCGACCCCCATTGGCGCTGCGGCAACTGCGGCGCGACCTACGATGCCTGGCGGCCGAAATGCGAGGCGTGCGACGCAGTCGGGCAGGTCGCATGGGGCAAGGATCCGGTCGCGCGTCCGATGATGCGGCTGCCGGTCCAGCAGGACGCGATCCTGCACTAGCGCGCTCAATACCCTCTCCCTGCGGGAGGGGGGACGCGGTCAGCGCAGCTCCAGGCGGCGTGCCGAGGCTGCGTCCAGCGCCGCGTCGATCATCAGGCGGGGGAGCCGGGCCAGGCTGAACCGGCGGCGGGGCCGGAAGCGCCTTGGTCGCGCCCGCTCGCCGGCCAGAGTCTGGACCAGTTCGTCCACCGAGGTCAGACCGTCCACCAGGCCCAGCGCCATGCCGCGTCCGCCGAGGCAGAAGCTGCCGTCGAACACCGCCGGGTCGTCGGCCAACCGCGCGCCGCGGCGCTCGCGCACCCATGCCTTGAAGCGCTCGTGGATGTCCGCAATCAGCGCCTGGACGAACACCACGTCCTCCGGTCGCTCGGGGCGGAACGGGTCCAAACGGGCCTTGTTCTCGCCGGCGGTGTAGAGGCGGCGTTCAATGCCGTAGCGCTCGATCAGGTGCTCGAAACCGAACCCGCCGCCCACCACGCCGATCGACCCCACCACGCTCATCGCGCTGGCGTGGATCTCGTCGGCGGCGCAGGCCAGCCAATAGCCGCCGGACGCGCCCGCCTCGCCGATCACGGCATGCACCCGAACTCCTTTCGCCTCGGCCCGGCGGCGCACCAGGTTGGCGATCAGCTCCGATTGCACCGGGGAGCCGCCAGGGCTGTCGACGTCCAGGATCACGTGGCCGCCGCGCTTCGCAGCGCCGAACGCGCGCTCGATCAGCGGGCCGGCGGCGCGCAGGTTCAACGAACCGTCCCGGCCGGCGATCAGACCATGCAGCTCGATGACGGGGATGCGGGGACGACGCCAGGGAAACAGGTTCATCTGCTGAGTCTTGTGCCGCCTGACGCTGCCGCAATAGCGCTCAGGGCTGCCGCTGCGCCGCGTCCAGCGCGCGGGCCCAGCCGCCAGACGCGACCTCTCCAGCCCACCAGCGGTCCACCGCGGCTACGAAAGCCGGGTCCTGCGGCAGCATGAACGCCTTCTCCAGCCGGGTGAACGGCGCTGGCACGGCGGTGGCGCATAGTTCCGGGTGCAGCAGCGCCTGGTGGTCGACCTCGATGCCGTCGGTGACCATCACGTCCTCCCGGCCGGCGACGATCTCGTCGAACACGCTCACATTGTCCGCGTGCACCGTAAGCTGCGCGTGCGGAAAGCTCTCGCGCGCGAACGCCTCGTTGGAGGCGCCTGGGTTGACCACGACCCGCACGCCAGGCTGGTCGATGCTGGCGACGGAAACGTAGCGGCCTTTGTCGACGCAACGCGCGATCGGGCGTTTGCCATCCACCAGCATGGGGGTGGAGAAAGCGGCTATCCGCTCCCGCGCTGGCAGAATGGTGACGCCGCCGACTGCGATGTCAAACCGGTCAGCCGCGAAATCGTCGTTCAGTCGCGCCCAGACGGTGGGCACGAACGCGACCTTCACACCCAGTTCGGCGGCAAGCTGGCGCGCCATGACGATATCCGCGCCGCGGTAGTCGCCATTCGGCTCGCGGAAGGCGAACGGCTTGTAGTCGCCCGTGGCGCCGACCCGGAGCACGCCGGCGGCTTGAACCGCCGCAAGGTCCCTGGCGCGCCCCGAGGCAGCGCTCAGGATGAGCAACAAGACCGCTAGAAAAGGGACCGGGCTCATGGCGCGATGGTGCGCGCCGCAACGGCATCCGACTAGCGTGTGCAATCGGCAACACTGTTGGATTTTTAGCGCAGTCGCATTGCCACGGCCTGTCCCGGCGGCATACTCCACGCTCGCCACCCCCGCCTTCCACCTGGAGCTTTTCGATGCGCAACCTCGCGATATTGACGACGGCCATGATCGGCCTGGCGTTCGCCAACCCAGCTTTCGCCCAACCCGGCAACAGCATGCCGCAGACCGGCCTGCCGCCCGGCGCCGGGGTCGGCGCCCAGAACGCGCAACCGCCGCGCACGACCGGCCAGCTCTCCACCACGCCGACCGGAGCCGCTCCATACGCCGCCAGCCCGACAGTGACCCCGCCGGCGCCGGTCGTCCACCATCATTACCACCATCGTGTCTATCACCACGTCGTGCATCACCACCCGCGCGTGACGCCGGCTCCCGCTCCAGCTCCCGCTCCCGCTCAGTAAGCAGGCCCACCCAAGACGACACACGGCGCCCGGCAACGCGGCGTCGTGCGTCATATGGCGGCGACCCGGCTCGCCTCAGGTCGTTGGGGTCGAGCGCTTGCGGCAAGGCGCCGGGATAGGCGTGAGATCACGGCGGTCGACCGAAAAGGTGCCGCAGCCCGGGCCCTTCACCGTCCCGGAGTAACGCTGCCCCGTCACGGAGCCGTTCAGGTCGACCGTGACATAGCCTGGCGGCCGGGTCCGCCAGCTTCCCGCAGTGAATGACACCCGGTCCTTCGCCACAGCCCCCTGCATGGTGAAACAACCCTCTGGAAGGTTGCCGCTGCCAGCGCCGAAATGAAAATAGGCCGTGGGCGTTCCATCATCGTCGGTCGATATGAACAACGACAACGGGGTGACGCCCTGCGCGCAACGATAGCTTCCGACCCAGGTCCCATCGAGCGCACCGGCCACCGCGGGCCCGGCTAGCACGAGATAGGCTGCGATGATCGGAACACGTCTTCGCATGAGGGCCCTCCTGCTGGACTTCGCTAGTGGTCAAAGCAGCCGCCCGTCATCGTGAGCGCCGCTTGGCGGCGCGGCGATTCAGTGCGGCGCATGTGTGCTGGCAGCTGGATTGCTTGGTGGCAAGCGCTGCTCGCCAGGACGAGGTCGGCGCGGTGAGAAAGTCAGCCCTCTCGGCCGCTGCCGTTGCTTTCCTTTAGCGGACGGCATGATCCGGTTGGCGAACCCTAGAGCGAGGCGCAGGGCACGATCGGAACACCTGTCCGAATACGGTCGGGATCATATCATAGTACTAAGCCGCCGCCGGCTCGTGATTAAGCGATCTTGGGTATCCCTGCGGCGCGTTTGACCGACCTCTGTCGGCTGACGGAACATTCGCCTCCGATGCTCTCTCAGGGAGTGGTCAAGTCATACGCAGCTGTCACGTGGAGCGATTGTATTCACACTCGCCCTAGTTGGAAGTTGTGCACCGCAACAAACCAAACCCATCGCATCCCGCCGCAGTCCAAACCACCCATCCAATTGCGAATGCAGTGGCTATGGCGGACAGCAGGATAATGAGCATGCCGATCCGCCGGCCAGCTTGAGTTGAATCGTCCTGATCCACGGGATCAAACCGTTCCGCCTCGTGCGGGCGCCATTTCCGTTCGCTCATCAACCACTCCAAACAAGCGCGCAAACAGCAACACGCGGTTACAAATGTTTGTTCATCCAGGCATCCATCAACTCAGCACACGGGCAGTTGATGGATGACGACTAATTCGCAATTTTTGTCTACGAAATTCAGCTCGTCGATGCCGTCGCGACCTCCTGCTCCAGGTTGCGCAACGCTCGAACTATCCGTCCAGTCAGGATCAGCGCGCTCTTGGGGTTGCCGAGCAAGAAAGCGCGGAAGTTGTCAAAATGCAACGATAGCAGCACGCTGGGGCCTGCCGCGCGCACAGTCGCAGTGCGCACCGCATCGGCGAAGAACGCCAACTCGCCCAGCAGCGCGCCGCGCTCGAGTTGACGGACCACGCCGGCGCGACCCTCCAGCGTCACTTCGAGCACGCCTTCGCACAGCACGTACACCCGGTCTGCGGTGTCGCCGGCGACGATCACGGTTTCGCCGGCGGCATAGCTCTCCTCCCGCATCGAGGCGGCCAGGGCGGCGCGCGCCTCGTTCGGCAGATCGCGAAACTCCGGCACCGCGGCGAGCGCGTGAAAACGTTGCTCCAGCGTCATGGCTGCATACCGTTCGTCATGCGCCTTTCGCGCCCCCGCCCTCTTCGACCCACTTCATGAACTCCTCGTCCTGCACCGCCAACATCCCCCAGGCGCCGTCCGCGGCCACCGCGCCGTCCCGCACGAACACGATCCGGTCGCAACCGCGCGCCAGGTCCATGTCGTGCGTCACCACCACCACGGACCGCGAGCGCGCCTCCTCCTGCAACACGGCAATCAGGTCCGCCCGCAGCTTGGGGTGGAAGGCGGCGCTCGGCTCGTCGAGCACCAGGAACGGCGCCGTGCTGAGCAGCGCGCGGCCGAGCGCCACCAGCTGCTGCTGGCCGCCGGACAAACGCCCGCCCTGCCGGCCGACCGGGTAGTCCAGCCCGGCCTCGATCACCGGCGTGTCCATCCCGGTCTGGCGCAGATGGTCCAGCACCGAGCGGTCCACCAGCTCCAGCCGCCGCACGTTGGACGGGTCGGGCACGGCGAACAGCAGGTTCTCCCGCCAGGTCAGCAGGCTGTTCAGCGCGCCGGCCTCGAACGGTTGCGCGATGCCCGCCACCAGCGCGGCCAACTGGGTGCGCGCCGCCGGGTCGGGCATGGGGGGGGCGCCTGTCAGCTCCCCGATGCGGGCGGACAGGGCCACGGCGAGCAGCAGCGGATGCGGCGGCGCGTCCGGATTGGGCGGCGCAGCGGCGCCCATCACGGTGTCGAGCGCGCCGGAACGCAGCTGCCAGATCCCCGTCTCAATCGTCACCGCGGCGAGGCGGTTGTAATCGTCCGGGTTGGTCGCCTGGGCCAGCAACGGCGCGGTCTGGCGGATCAGCGCGGTGGCCAGCGCCGCCATCTCGCGCGCGAACGGCAGGCTGGTCAGCGCGCGCACCGGCTCGCGGCTGAACGGCGAGGTGAGGCGGTCCGCCAGCGCGGCCTGGTCGATGGCGCAGCCCAATTGGCTCTCGATCGCCATCTGGCGCGGGGCGGCGTGACCGGGGCCGAACGGCTGCAGCTCCGAGCCGAGCGCCTGCTCCGCCGCGCGGCGGAACCCGTTGCGGATGGCGGCCACGTCCATCCCGCGCTCGGCGCCCTCGGCCGGCATCGCATCCAGCCCCTTCTGCCGGATCAGATCCAGCAGGCCGAGGCGGGACAGGCGGTCGCCGACCGCGGCGAGTGCGGCGGCATCCGCGGCGCCTTCGCCCACGAACAGGTTCTCGCGCAGGGCGGCGTCGAACAGCACCGGGCGCTGCGGCAAGTAGACGAAGGGCGAGCCTTCGGAGGCAAGCGGGTATGCGATCGTACCCTCCAAGGGGCGCTGGCGGCCAAGCACGAGGCGGATCAGCGTCGACTTGCCCGCGCCGGCTGGCCCCACCACGCCCAATAGCCCGCGCGGCGGGATGCTAAGGCTGATGCCGTCCGATCCGCCGCGCACCGTCTGGCTGCCGCTGAACTGATAGCGCACGCCGCGCAACGCGATGGCGCCGTCGGCCGAGGCGGCGCCGGTGAGCGCGGGTGGCGGGGGCGCCTCATACTGTTGCAGGCGCGAGGCCGACACGTCGGCGATCTTGAACTGCGCATACAGCTGCGTCAGTTCCCCGAACTTGAAGTAGAGCTGGGGCAGGGTGGCGATCAGCACCACGATGAGCCCGGCGGTGGCGCTGCCCTCGCCGCCGTCGACGGCCTGGGCCGGGCCGCCCACGTTGCGGAACAGATCGGTGAACACCACCAGCGCCAGCACGGCGATGAAGCTGATGGTGAAGGTCAGCCGTTGCGACACCGTGTTGGCATTGTTGAGGTCGGCATTCTCCAGCGCCACCTTGTCGCGCGCGGCCTGCCGCTCGCCGAAGCCTTGCAGCACGCGGCCGACCAGGCCCGACACCTGGATTTCCGCCACGCCCTGCAGCGTGTCCTCGAACCCGGCCTTCACCCGCTCGTCGCTGGCGATCACCCGGCGGTCCAGCGCCTGCAGCCGGCGCAGCACGGGGATCGCCGCCAGCACGCCCAACACCGAGATCGCGACGCCGATGCCGGTGGCGATCCAGCTCTGCATGGCCAGCGCCGCCGCTGTGGCGAGCACCGCGAGCACGGTGCCGACCGCCTGGATGACGATCTGCCGCTTGCCGCCGACGCGTTGCAGGTCGCCGCCCAGGCGGCTGATGATCTCCGAGGGCGCCCGCCGCAGGTAGAACGCGTCGTCCTGCTGCAGCAGGTTGCGGAGCAGCTCGCGCTCCACGTCGCGCCTTGCGTACTGCGTCAGGCGGCTGTTGCTGGCGTACGCCACCAGGTCGACGCCGGATTGCAGGATGATCGTGATGGTGTAAGCGCCGAGCAGCAGCAGCGGCAGCCGGGCGCCGCACGGGTCGGGTGCGATGGAGAAGCCGGACGCGACCCAGTCGCCGATGCCGCAAGACGTTCCGGCGGGCGCCGCCGGGCGGCTGAGCACGACGGTCAGCGAGCGCAGCAATTGCAGCTCGGCGAACACCGCGGCAGCCGAGAGCAGGTTGAGCGCCAGCAGTTGCGCCATGCGTCCCCGATAGGCGGGGGCGAACACGCGCAGCCATTGGTGCAGCGGCAGGACGGGGCCGTCCGGCGTGGATCCGGAGGCGTTAACAGCCATGCGGTCCGGCGGCGACCAGGTCGGCAACGGCCATCCGGGTCATCCGGCAATGGTTGGTGGCGGCGCTGGCGAAGCTGCCGTTCTCGAAGAACTTGTTCACCGGCTCGCCGCCGCCGCAGACGTGGAAGTAGCCGCACTGCTCGCGGCACATCGCCACGCCGGCCTGGATCTCGGCGTTCATGCGGGCGAGCACCGGGCTGTGCGGCACGTCGGCGAAATCGTCGGCGTGGACGTTGCCGATCACGAAGTTCGAGTAGTCGACGTTGGCGAGGCCGAGCAGCTCTGGCGAGAAGGTGGCCAGGTTGCCGGCATGGTCCATGCTCAGGATGCCGAACGGTTCCGTAAGCATGTTCATGCGGTCAGTGGACAGGTCGGTCCCGGCAGCGTTGTTCGGCGCGAATAGCGGGTTGCGGTAGACGGCGCCGACCATGTGCTCGATCTCGCGGATGGCCTTCACTTTGCCGGCGCGCGCCGCGATCAGCCAGAACTCGGCAAGGAACGCCTTGAACGCGAGGCTGGCGCCGGACTGCAGGCCGGACACGTGGTCGCCCTCCGACTCCTCGACGTTGAAGCCGACATTCTCGATGCCCTCGTCGGCGTAGAAGTCGTGCAGCTCCCGCGCGGCGCGCAGGCTCTGGCTGGATAGAACGGTGATGACGTGGAACGGGATGGAGTTGGCGCGCAGCAGGCGGATGCCCGCGATCGCCTTGTCGAAGGTGCTCTTGCCGCTGCGGCTCAGCCGGTTGAAGTCGTTCATGCGCTGCGGCCCGTCGATGCTGACGCCCATGCGGATGGAAGGGTCGCGCAGGAACTCGCACCATTCCTGGCTCAGCAAGGTGCCGTTGGTCTGGAAGCTGTGCATCACCTCGACGCCGGGCGGCCGATATTGCTCCATGATGCCGATCGCATGGCGGTAGAACACGACGGGCAGCACGGTTGGTTCGCCGGCGTGCCAGGCCAGGTCCAGCCGGTTGCCGGTCCAGCCAGCAGCGAAGAGTTTTCCGAACAACGCATGCAGCGTGGCATCACTTATTGTTGCTCGATCCGAACGGCTGGCCAGGTAACAATAGGTGCAATTGATGTTGCAAAATGGTGTGGGTTGCACGACGAGGAGACGTACGCGCGGCTGCGGAACACTTCGCCGCGCCACACTCGGCGCGTGGTTCGCAGCGGGGAATTGGATGCTCATCGCGACTTTCCTTCGATCGGTTCGTTGCGAAAGGCATCGTTTGCCCTTGCTCGATGCAAGCTAGTGTGTCCGAGTGCGCCACAGTATGAAAGGTTTCACCGCCAGACCAGTCTGAATACTGCATCTTCGGATGGCGGTTGAGAAGGCCGCTCGTCTACAACCATAAGGAGTTCCCGATGTCGATTCTACGAGCGATGGACGGCAAGTTCTACGACGTGCCGGACGACAAGATGGCGGCCTATGCGGTGCCGCAGGACAAGCTGGAAACGGTGCTGGAGCAGTCTGGCGTGATGAAGCCGCAGGGCTCGCCTCAAAGTGCGCCCAGCGGCGGCGGGGCGCCGGGCGGCGCTCCGGGCGGCGGCGCGCCCGGCCCGGTGATCGTGCAGATCTACTCGCAGCCGCCCGCCCAAGGCGGCGCCCCGGCCCCGGCGCCCAGCAGCGAGGGCGGCGACGTCGACCCGTACTGGTGGTATCGTTACTACTATGTCCGGCCGTGGTACAACTACTGGGGCAACTGGTAGCCTCGGATCCTGCCCAATCTATATTGGGCAGGGATGAACGGGTCCGCGCGGGCGATACCTGCGCGGACCCGTTGCGCGGACCACCCGGATGTAGGCGTCCGCAGGGCTGAACCATTTCACTGCGGCAAACAACGGTCCGGCGCATGGTGTCCTTGGCGTTGAGCGACGTCGCCGGAGCTGGACCAACCAACAGGAGTGAGACATGGCGATTCTGCAAGCGATGGATGGCAAGTACTATGACGTGCCGGACGCGGAGGCTTCGGGGTTCGAGGTTCCGCGCGACAAGGTGAAAGCGCTGCTGGAGAAGTCCGGCATGCCGGCGCCCTCCCCCGGCGGCGGTGGCGGCGGCGGCGGCGGCGCACCCGGCCCGCAGGGCGGCGCGCCCGGCCCGGTGGTGGTGCAGATCTTCACCCAGTCTCCGGGACAGGGTGGCGCCCCGGCGCCGGCGCCCTCCGGCGGCGGTGGTCAGGACGGCGACGTGGACCCGTACTGGTTCTGGCGCAACGTCAATGGCTACGGCCGTTGGTGGAACACCTGGGGCAACTGGTAACGGCCCGCCGGCGCTCGGGCAGGTTATGAATACGCCCGGGCGCAGCCTGCGTGCGGAGGGGGTGGGCCTAGCCTACCACCCCTTCCTGCACGACGCGCTGCTGGCCCAGATCGACGCCTACGACTTCGTCGAACTGCCGCTCGACCTCTACGTCGACCCGGCGCGGTCCGACATGCTCGACCCGGGCGGCGGCCGCCTGCGCCAGATCGCCGCCGCCAAGCCATGCGTTTGGAGCGGCGGCGCCCTCTCGCTCGGTTCGGTGGAGGACGCGGTCCCTAATTGGCTGACCAGCCGCATCCGGCACCTGATCGAGCAGACCGGCGCGCTGCGTTGCACAGAGACGATGGGCTTCCGCCGGCTCGAGGGGCGGGACACGGGTCTCTCGCACGCCCTGCCTTTCACCGAAACCGCCGCGCGCTGGATCGCCGCGCGCCGGAATGCCGCCATCACCGCGCTCGGTGTTTCCGTGACGCTTCGCCTGGCCCCGCCGGCGCTGGCCGGGGCGCCGACCGGCTGGACCGGAGCCGACTTCCTGCACCGTGTGGCCTCCCTCGGGGCCGACCTCGCGATCGATGTCGCCGACCTGACGGCGCTTGCGGCAACGGGCGCCGCAACGCCGGAGTCGATGGCCCGCCGCCTGCCGGGCGCGGCCGTCTCCACGATCACGCTGGCCGCGGAAAACGATGCCGAGTGGGACCAACTGGCGACATTGGTTGCGGCCACCGACGCTAGAACAATCATCCTCCGGCGGGATCGCACTCCCTTCCCGCTCGACACCATCACCGCCGATGCGCGCCGTGCGGCGGCCATCCTCGCGCAGGGCGCCGAGCGAACGCCCTCCCCGGCCACGCCGCCGTCGCCGATGCACGCGCCGGAGGACGGGCTCGCCGCGCTGCGGGCCGACCAGGCCGCGTTCATCGCCTATGTCAGCGACCCATCGCCGGGCAGCGTTCCAAACGTGCTCGCGGGCGTGCCCGAGGCGGACCTCGCCGCGCTCGCCTTGCGGGTGCAAAGCTGGCAGAACTGGCGGATGCAGGTGGACGACACGCACAAGGCCAAGCAGATCGGCGACTTCCTGTCGGCTGAGGCCAAGCGTCGCCGGGCCGGCGCCTGATGCCGGGCGCGCTGACCGAGCGCCTGGTGGAGCTGACCCGGCAGGAACTGGCGCGCACCCTCGCCAGCCTGTGCCAAGACGTCGGCGCGGCCGAATCCTCCATCCTGCTGCCGCGCGGCGATGCGGACCTGGTGTTCTTCGCATCCACCAACTCGGTGCTGATGCAGCCGGGCGCGCCATCGGTGCCGATCATCGCGAGCTTCACAGGCCTTGCCTATCGCACCGGGCAGACCATCGCGTTCGCCGACGCCGCGAACCAGCCCTCGCACTTCAAGGCGGTTGACGACCTGGCCGGCTCCAAAACGCGGGAGTTCGCCGCAATCCCGTTCTCCGACCGCAGCGTTCTCGGCGTGATCACGCTGGTCAACCGCGCGGACCCCGCGGGCGGGACGCGGCAGCCGTTCAGCATCCACGAGTTGCGCCGGGCGGAGGCGCTGGCGCAGGAAGTGGCCCATCCGGTCGCGTTGCTGGCGGGCCTGGCCGGCATGACGGTGGCGGATTCCGGCGGCGACGCGCTGGACCCGGAGCTGGCGGCTGACCTCGCGGCGTTGAACCAGGCGGAACGCCGGGTGGTCCACGCGCTCGCCAGCGCGCTGTTGCAGAACCGGGCCGAATAGCATGGACGCGTTCCACCGCTCGGCGCTGCAATCCGTCGTGGACCTGGATGGCCTGCGCGCGGCGGTGAAATCCGGCCGCGGCAAGGGCGTGCGCGTCGCCGTGCTGGACAGCGGCGTGGACGGCGAGCACCCGGCGTTCGCCACCGCATTGCGCGCCCAGTTCGACGTGATGACGGGCCAGCTCGGCGTGCGCTGCGTGCCGGCGCCGAAGCCGACGGACAGCATCGGGCACGGCACAGCCTGCGCCGGCATCATCTTGCAGTTGGCGCCCGAGGCCGAGCTCTACAGCATCAAGGTGATCGGGAACGACGCGAAGGGCACCGCCGACCAATTGATCGCCGGGCTGTCGTTCGCATTGGACCAGGGCTACGACGTCATCAACATGAGCCTCGGCACCACGGAGGAACGCCACGCGCGGCGGCTGAGCGCGCTGGCCGACCGCGCGTTCTACGAGGGGCGGATCATCGTCGCGGCCGCCAACAACCAGGGCCGCGTCGCCTTCCCGGCGCATCTTTCCTCCGTGCTGGCGGTCAACATGGAGGGCTTCGACGACCGCGAGGCAGTGCGCTACGATTGGGGCAACCCGATCGAGCTGTCCGCCCGCGGCATCTACGTCGAGGCGCCCGCGATGGGCGGCGGCGCGCAGCTGTTCACCGGCACGAGCTTCGCCTGCCCGCACGTGACCGGGCTGCTGGCGCGCCTGCTGTCAGTCTACCCGGGGCTGTCCGCGTTCGAGGCGCGCACATTGCTGAGCCTGCTGTCGATCGGACCGCCTGCCTGAGGCTGCGCCTATCGAGACCGTCATGCCAGGGCTCGATGCCAGGGCTCGA
>CAXTBW010000021.1:0-7055 GCA_964242925.1 uncultured Acetobacteraceae bacterium | reverse complement strand
TTGTCATTGCGAGGCCGCTTGGCTGACGCAATCCAGCCGCGAGCACCGCACGCGCCGCGCTGGATCGCCACGCCGCCAAGCGGCGGCTCGCGATGACGAGTCATCGGCTGCGCCTTAGTTCCCCACCGACTGCACCTTGCTGAAGTCAACCGACACCGCACCGACATTCAGGTTCACCACGCCGTTGGTATTCGTCACGCCGGTCGCGGTGCCCGTCACGGTGAACGGCACCGCCGCCGTAACGCCGCCCGCGCCCGTCCCCGTGACGGTGGCCGTGTAGGCGCCGTCGGGCAGGGTCGCCCCGCTGTTGTCCTTGCCGTCCCAAGCGTAGCTGTTCGACCCGGCGGTCGACGTCAACGACACGTCCCTCACGTCCACGCCCGAGCTGTTGCTGAGCGTGATCGCGACCGGCTCGGCGCCCGTGGTGGTGAAGCTGAGCGACCCGGCGCCGTTCTGCAGCGGCACCTGCGCGCTGCTCAGCGTCACCGCCTTGCCCACCACGCCCGTCGCCTGGATGACCTCGCCGCCCTGGGTCGCCTGGATCAACTGCGTCAGGCTGCCGTTGGTGGTGATCTGCTGCTCGACGCTGCTGAACTGCACCAGTTCCGTCGTGAAAGTGTTGCTGTCCATCGGCGCGGACGGATCCTGGTTCTTCAGCTGGGTCAGCAGCAGGTTCAGGAAGTCGTTGAAGTTGCCGCTGAGCGTGGTGAGCGCGTTCGGGGCCGCTGCGGGGGCTGCGGTGGAGGTCGCGGAGGTTGCTGCGGTCGTTGTCATGGGTTTCGTCCTCTCAGGCCGTGATGTCGACGCCAGCGCGCCGCCAGGTGTTGTCGGTGTCGAAGCGGCGGCCCGGGGTGGACGGACGCTCCTGCTGTCGGCCAGACCCGGCGCCAGCGTTGGAGCCGCCCCCGCCGCTGGACGCCTGGCCACCGCCGCCGCCGCTATCCATGCCGGACCCGCCGCCTGTCGCTCCGCTGTCCGGCGACGCAAGCGTTAGGCTCAGACTACGCCCGTCCTGCGGCAGGCCGGCGAGGTCCAGCGCGCGATGCAGCTGCGGTTGGTCGGCGGTGAGCAGGCGAAGCGTCTCGGGCCGTTCGACCGCGACGTGGACGGCGGACACGCCGTCCGCAGTTCGCTCGACCCGCACCTGAATCTGGCCCAGCTCTCCGGGGTCGAGCCGCAGCGTGACGATGGGACCGGGGGCCGCGTGGGAAACCTGCACGATGACGGCGGCGACCTGCGCCGCCGGCGCCGGCGTGGCGCCCGCTTCCTGAGGTGGCCGCGATGATGCGAGCGGCGTGGCGGGCGCGGCGGCCATAGAAGCCGCGCCTGCGGCAAGAACGGACGCCACGCCGGCGGGAAGGATCGCCGTCACGTCCGGCAGCGGCACGGCAGTCGGGACGATGTTCACCGCCGCAATTGGGATGGCTGCCGCCGACGCGCCTTGCGTATCTGGCGTGGTCGATTGCGGCAGGTTCGGCAGCGTCCCATGCGCGACGGGCGCCGACGCACCGGCAACGGCAGCCGGTGCGCCGAGACGATGGCCCGTCGCCGCCGCCAGCGGGCTTGGCGGCGCAGGCGGGACGACGGCCGCAAGGACCGCCGGCGCCAATGGATCGAGGAGCGGCGGTGTCGAAGCGGGAGCTTGCGCTTCGGCTTTGTCGGCATGCTTAGGCACAGCCTTGGTGCTCAAATCCCGCGTGGACGCTGCGACCATTGGCGCGGGCTTAGTGGTCGGCGGCGCCAGGGCGGGCGTGCCGGCGGTAACGGTCGTCACAATCGACAAGGGCCCTGGCGACGCACCCGGCGTGGCGACGGCGGCGAGCGGCGGTTGCGGCACGGCGGGCTCAACCACTGGGGCAGCTCCGTCCCCGATCGATCCGAGCAGGTGCGCCATGAAGTCGCCTCCGGCGCCGCTGGTCGCCAGCACGGGCTTGGCCACCGCGATTGCGCTGGCGCCCGCTGAGCCCGATGCTGCTTGAGGAACGTGAGCAATGACCATGGCGGCGTTGTCAGCAAACGCCGTGCCGCGATTTAGTCCAACTCCGCGCACTGATCAGGGCCGAAAGACGGCAGATGTTGCCGGGCTGTATCTGCCGCACGGAGCACCCAAGGCGCGTCCTAAGGCATGAAACACCGTGGCAATCCAGCATCCGGCGGCTGGCACGCTTTCTGCGAAGCGGCTCCGGTGCGGGCGGGCCATGCGAGCTGCGCCGCCAGCAAAGGAGTTATCGCCATGTCGTCCCTCTTCGGCGCGTTGGACACCTCGGTCAGCGGCCTAACCGCGCAGTCCGCCGCGTTCGGCAATATCAGCGACAACGTCGCCAATAGCCAGACCACGGGCTTCAAGCAGACCGACACGAGCTTCGAGGACTACCTCACCACCAGCAACCAGTCGACCAATGATTCCGGCTTTGTGACCGCGCGGCCCGAATACCAGAACGATGTGCAGGGAACCATCGCCGCGTCGACGAACCCGTTGGCCATGGCGATCTCGGGCCAAGGCTTCTTCCAGGTCGTCAGCCAAACCAGCGCCGGCAGCGCCACCACCCTCGGCACGCAGACTCAATACACCCGCGACGGCGATTTCAGCATGGACAAGAACGGATACCTGGTGAACGGCTCCGGGCTGGCGCTGGAGGGTTGGAGCGCCAACGCGACGACCGGCGTCATCAACCAGAACCAGATCAGCCCGATCCAGATCAACCAGTCCTCGTTCGCCCCCGTCCCGACCAAGGAGGTGACGCTGGCCGCGAACCTGCCCGCGACGCCATCCGCCAACACGCCGATCAGCTCGCAGGTGAACGTCTACGATGCGAAGGGCACGCTGCACACCGTCTCGCTCACATGGACGCAGAATGCCACCGATGACTGGACCGTCGCGATCAACGCGCCAGACGCCACCACGCCGGCGCTGGGCGGTGCGGAGGTCAAGTTCGGCGCCGCCTCGGGCAACGCCGCGGCGGCCGGCACCGTCGGCAGCCTGACCAACGCCACGGGGACGGTGACCGCGTCCAGCTACGCCGCGAGCGGCCCGGCCACGCTCAGTTTCAGCGCCGATTTCGGCGAGGGCGCGCAGGCGATCAATCTGCAGGTCGGCTCGTTCGGCAAGCCGAGCGGGCTGACGCAGTACGCCGGAACCACCTACACGCTGAACGGGCTGAGCCAGGACGGCATCCCGCCCGGCGCGTTCAGCAGCGTGACGACGCAGACCAGCGGCGACGTGGTGGTGAACTACGACAACGGGCAATCGCGCGTCGTGGCGCAGGTGCCGCTGGTGCAATTCGCCAACCCGGACGGTCTGCAGCGGCAAAACGGACAGGGCTTCACGGCGAGCAACGAGTCGGGCGTGCCGCTGGCGCAGAGCGCGGGCACCGGCGGCGCCGGGTCGCTGGTCGGCAGCTCGCTGGAGGGGTCGAACGTCGACATCGCGACCGAGTTCACCAAGCTGATCACCGCGCAGCAAGCGTACGGCGCCAACGCCAAGATGATCACCACGGCGAGCGACATGCTGACGACCACGATCGACATGAAGCGGTAATCTGCGATGGACCTGAACGGCATCCTTTCGGTCGCCTCGAGCGGCCTCGCGAGCGTCAACAGCCAATTGGGTGTGACGTCGCAGAACGTCGCCAATGCCGGCACGCCGGGTTACGCGACGGAGGTGATGGCCGACGCCAACCTGACTGCAGGCGGCGTCGGCTATGGCGTGCGCACCGGCGTGGCGACGGCCGAGACGGATGCGGCGCTGCAGAACGCGGTGGACGCGCAGGACGGTGCGGTGGCCGGGCTGCAGGTCCGCTCCGACGCGCTGGCGGCGATGGACGCGGCGCAGGGCGCCACGGGCGCCGGAAACGACCTGGCGAGCCAACTCGGCACGCTGTCCGCCGCGTTCACCACTTTGGGCGCCGACCCATCGAACCAGGCGCAGCAAGCCTCGGTCGTCGTCGCCGCGACGACGCTGGCGAGCGGCATCCGGACGCAGGCGGCCGCCTACGCCGACGCGCGGCAGGGCGCCCAGGACGGGCTGTCCAGCGACGTGACCGCACTGAACACCGCGTTGAACGCCGTCGGCCAACTGTCGAACCGCATCATCGCCGCGACCGCGCAGGGGCAGAGCACCGCCGACCTCGAGTCGCAGCGCACCGTGCAGGAGCAGAGCGCGGCGCGGCTTGGCGGCCTGCGGTTCCTGCCGTCGGCGAACGGCGACGTGACGGCCGTGGCGGGCGGGCTGGTGGTGAACACGCGCGCGGCGAGCGGCCCGTTCAGCATCGCCGCCGCCACGCTGGGCGCCGGCAGCGCCGCGCCCCCGCTGCTGCTGAGCGGCGCCGACGTGACGACCCAAGTGACCGGCGGCAGCATCGGCGCCCGGCTCGATCTGCGCGACACCACCCTGCCGCAGGCGCAGGCCGGACTGGACGAATTCGCCGCCACGCTCTCGACCCGGCTGGCGGGCCAGGGCCTGGCCTTGTTCACCGGCGCGGCCGGCGCGCTGCCCGCCACCGGAGGCACGCCGGCGCAATCCGGCTACATCGGCTACAGCAGCGTGGTCCAGGTCAACCCGGCGGTGAGCGCCACGCCGAGCCTGGTGCGCGACGGCACCCAGGCGGTGGCGGCGGGGGCTGGCGGCGCCAGCGCGTTCACCCCCAACCCGGCCGGCGGGGCGGCCGGGTTCACCACGCTGATCGGCCGTGTGCTGCAATACGGGTTCGGGGCGCAATCCCAGGCGGGCGTGAGCCAGACGGCGCCGGCCACCGGCGGCCTGGGCGCCAGCGGAACGCTGTCGCTGCCCTTCACGCCGGGCGCCACCTTGCAGAGTTTCGCCGCCAACCTGGTTGGCGCGCAGGCGCAGGCGGCCGGCGCAGCCAGCGACGCGCTGTCCACCGGGCAGGCGGTCCAGACCACCCTTTCAGCCAAGCTGGCGAGTGAAACCGGCGTGTCCGTGGACACCGAGCTGTCGAACATGCTGGTGCTGCAGAACGCCTATGGCGCCAACGCGAAGGTCATCAGCGCCGTGCAATCGATGTGGGCGACGCTGATGGCCGCGGTGATCCCGACATGATAACGGGCGATTACGGGCCGCTTCGCCAGGCGATCGCCGCCAGCGTCGCGGCCAAGACGCAGATCGACACGCTGACGCAGCAGGCCAGCAGCGGGCATGTCGCCGACAGCTACGCCGGGCTGGGGACCGCCGCGCAGAAGTCGCTGGACCTGCAGCCGCAGATCGCCCAACTCGCTGCGCAGCAGACCGCCATCGGCGCCGTGACGGGCCAGTTGGGCGTGACGCAGAACGTGTTGACGCAGATATCCGCCATCGCGAGCACGTTCGAGGCGGACACGGCCAAGCTGAACGACGTAACGCCGCAGCAGATCGACAGCGTCGCGGCGTCGGCCCGTTCCGCGCTGCAGCAGGTCGCCTCGCTGCTGAACAGCACCGATGGTGGGAACTACGTGTTTGGCGGAACCGACAGCGCGACGGCGCCGGTGCCGAACGCGGCGGGCATCCTGACTTCGCCGTTCTACACGCAGATCGCCACGGCGGTGTCGGGGCTGGCGACGAACGGCGCCGCGGCGACGGTGGCGACGACGCTCGGCGTCGCATCGTCGAACGCGGCGGGGACGACACCGTTCGCGGGGCCGCCGGGCCAGGCCCCGACGCTGGACCTGGGCGATGGCGCGCCGGTGCAGGTGGGGCTGTTGGCGAACGCGAACACGCTCTCCGTGTCGGGCGGCGCGTCCACCACTGGGTCGTACATGCGCGACATCCTGCGCGGGCTGGCGACGCTGTCGAACCTGTCGAGCAGCCAGGCGACGACGACGGGGTTCACCGCGCTGGTGCAGGACACGCAGACGAGCCTGTCGGGCGCGATCGCCGCGCTGGGTGTCGAGGGCGGCGTGCTGGGCGACACGCAGGCTTCGCTGGCCAACGTGCAGACGCAGGCGGCGGACACCAGCACGACGCTGACGGCGCAGCTGTCGTCGGTGCAGGACGTGGATATGGCGACGACGATATCGGAGTTGTCGCAGGTCCAAACGCAGTTGAGCGCCAGCTACAAGCTGATTTCCGAGATGAGTCAGCTGTCGCTGGTGAATTTCCTCTGATGCCTTCACCCCTGTTTAATTCTTGGCGTGCAGGGTGTGACCGGGCTCGCGAAAAACGGCGAGCAGTTTCAACGCCAGGATCATCAGGTAAACAACCATGAGCAACGGTTCAATCAACACCAACACCGGCGCATATGTCGCGCTGCAATCACTGAACGCCACCAACTCGGCGCTCGCTTCCACGCAGAAGCAGATCGCCACGGGCCTACGCGTCGCCGACGCGACGGATGACGGCGGCGCGTTCGCCGTCGCGCAGAACGTGCGGTCGGATGTGGGCGCGCTGACCAGCGTGAACCAGCAGCTCGGCAACGTGCAGGGTCTGGTGGGCACGACGGTGACGTCGCTGACCAGCATTTCCAATACAATGACCAGCGCCAAAGCGCTGCTCGTCAAGATCGGCGACAGCAGCATCTCCGATGACCAGCGCGCGCAGTACGTCACCTCGTTCGAGTCGCTGGTGTCGGGCGTGGCGAACGCGGTGGACGGTTCCACCTATGGCGGGCAGACGCTGCTGGGCTCGACCACGAACGCGACTGCCGGCGCGTCCAAGAAGGTGATCAACAACGAGGCCGGCGCGACCACGACGATCGCCGGCGAGGATAACAGCGGCACGGCGGCGTCGCTGGCCGCGCTGATCGGGGTGTCGTTCTCCCGCAGCACCGCCGGGGTGGACACGTTCAGCGCGGTCACTTCGACGGCGGCGCAGGCGGCGGCGGTGGCTTCGCTTGCCGTGGGCGCAGGCTTCGACACGGCGCAAACCAAGGTGGACAACCAGCTGAACCAGGCTGGCGCCGACTCGAACTACCTGAACTCGCAGATCACGTTCAACAGCAGCAAGATCGACAGCCTGAACGCCGGGCTGGGCTCGCTGGTGGACGCCGACCTGTCTCAGGAGTCGGCAGTGCTGCAGTCGCTGCAGATCAAGCAGCAGCTGGGCACGCAGGCGCTGTCGATCG
>CAXTBW010000020.1:0-54256 GCA_964242925.1 uncultured Acetobacteraceae bacterium | reverse complement strand
CGGCAGCCAGCTCGTCCTCCGTGGCCGCGGCCTCCAGTTCCTCGAGCTGCAGCTCAATCTGATCCAGCAGGCGGGCAGTGCGCTCGGAGCGCGGGCGATGCCCTCCTTTTGGACGCGCCGGCGTGGGAATACCCGCTCCCCGGCGAGCCATTTCGCCAAGCCATCAGACGCAATATGCGCGCACCAGTCATAGCTTGCGAGATCGATGTGCGGTGGGGCGGCGCCAGACTGAGTCACGAGCAATCCCCATACCGCTGACATCACCCCGGCTACGCCAACCGCAAGCGACCTTCATGATCGGCCCCCGCCAGTGGTCCGCGCTTTTCGGGGTCATTCACAGGCGTCGCCATCGCGTAGGCGAAGGCAGCCCGGTGTTGCAGCGTGAAGTCAGTGGCCGGCGCGCCCTGCAAGGGACCGCTCCGTCCGAATAGCGTCAAGGATAAGATGACTAGATGCGGATGCTTGCACCGCAATTCCGGAGTGCCCATGCGCCCGCCGCCACCAAGAGGCTAACCCACGACCGCCTAGGATGCCTGAAGCAGGCATGGCGTAAGATTTATTTGGCCGGGACCACCGACAATCGCAGGCCCAGGGCGCCAATAACCGCAGTAAGGTCTCCAGGTCCGGCACCGCAGTGCTGGAGAGCATCTTCTGCAGTTCCGACAGGCGTATGCCACTGGCAATGGCGATTGTGTCGAGGCCGCGACCCCTGGCGACGGCGTTCAGGCTGTCGACCATGAAGATCAAATCGTTCATCCGGAACGCTTCCGAGAGATAGGCGGCCCTCGCCTCGTCATGCCCGAGCTTCACCGCCTCGTCGGGCGGGCCTTCGGCCTGACGCGTCGTGCGGATCAGAAACTCCCGCGCACGCTCATTGCTTGGCGCGGTGAAGAAGGACTGCGGATCGGTGTCCTCGACGATCCTACCGCCATCCATGAACAGCACCCTGGTGCCGATCTCACGAGCGAACTGCATCTCGTGCGTTACGATCAGCATCGTCATCCCGTCACGCGCCAAGCCGCGTATCACTTCTAGCACTTCGCCCACCAACTCGGGATCCAGCGCCGATGTCGGCTCGTCGAACAGCATGAGCGTCGGCTGCATCGCCAAGGCGCGGGCGATCGCCACCCGCTGCTGTTGGCCGCCCGACAGCTGCGCCGGACGCTTGTGCGCGTGCGCTGACAGCTTTACTTGGTCGAGCAGCGCCGCCGCCTGCTCGCGCGCCACGCGCAGCTTGGTTCCCCGCACCCGATGCGGGCCGATGGCGACGTTGTCGAGCGCGTTCAGATGGCCGAAAAGGTTGAAGCGCTGGAACACCATGCCGATCCGCCACCGCTTGCGCGCGATGACGTCCGGAGCATCCGGCACAAAACGCGGGCCATTCTTCAAGCTGCCCATGCTGACGCCGTCCAACACGACCGCGCCCTCGCTTGGCGCTTCGATCTGGTTGATGCAGCGAAGCAGCCTCGACTTGCCGGCCCCGCTCGGACCTACGATCATCACGATCTCGCCGGCATGCACGTCGATCGAGGCCCGGTCCAGAACCACAGCGTCGCCGTAGAATTTGGACAGCCCGGTTAGCCGCAGCAGGGGCGCCTCAGCCAAGTCGCCGCTCTACGAGCTCTGACAGAACCGATAGAGCCGACACGATCACCAGGTAGAAGACCGCCAGCGCCGCATACAGTTCGAACGGCGTGAAGCGCTCTGCGATGATCACCTGGGCGGAACGCGTCAGCTCCGAGATCGAGATCACGGACAGTAGAGAAGAGCTCTTAACCAAGGTGATCATCTCATTGGTCAGCGGCGGTGTGATGCGGCGCAGCGACTGCGGGAGCAGGATGTGCACCAGCTTCTGCCGGTTCGTCATGCCGATCGCCATTGCACCCTCGGTTTGGCCTACGTCGATCGATCCCACCCCGGCGCGCACGATCTCGGCGATATAGCCGGCGGCGTTGAACGACAGCGCCGCCACCCCGCCCCAGAATGGCGGGATGTCGACGCCGATAACCGGCAGTGCGAAATACACCAGGAACACCTGGACCAGCGCCGGCGTGCCGCGGACGAAATACACGTAGCTGCGGATCACCCACCGCAGCGGCCCGACATTCGACAGACTCATCAGCCCAAGCAACGTGCCAATCACCATCCCCAGCACCATGGCCACCAGCGAGATTTCGACAGTGACAACAGCGCCCTCCACCATATAGGGGAAAGCGTACCAGATGACGCTCCAGTCAAACCCGTCCATCCTGGTCGGCCTAGGGCCGGTTGTCCGGCACAGTGTTCGGGGTGTCTATCGTCGCGCCCATCCATTCATCTGCAACGCCGCCAAGGAGCCGTCGCTCTTCATCGCCGCCAATATTCTGTCGGCTGCCGCCGCCAAGGTCGCGTCATCCTTGCGGATCGCCATGCCGGTATAGCTCATGATATCCATCGAGCCGTTGATCGCGTACTTGCCAGGTTGCGCCTGCATCAACGTAAGGGCCGACACCCTACCGATCAGCACCGCATCCACCCGCCTGTTGGTGAGGTCGATGTAGGCCTCCGGAAAATGGTCGTACATCTTGAAGCCGGCGAACCCCGGCTTTCCCGCGGCTTCCAGCTTCGCATCCAGCGCCTTGCCGAACACCTCGGTCGAGGAGCCAAGCTGGGTGCCAACCGTCTTGCCGCTCAGGTCGTCCTGCGAGTGAATGGTCGTGTTGTCGGCGCGGGTCAGCACAATCGGCCCCGACTCGGAGTATGGCATCGAGAACTGGATGCGGGACGCGCGCTCCTTCGTCATCGCCATGCCGGAAATGACGATGTCGAACTTCTTGGCATAGAGGGCCGGGATGATGCCATTCCAAGCGGTGTCGACGAACTTTGCTGTAACGCCGAGGCTGGCCGCCAGCTTGTTCGCGATGTCGCAATCATATCCTACCGGCTTGCCGTCCTGCACGAACTCGTATGGCCGGAACGCGACCTCCATCCCGACCACGAGCTCGCCGCGCTTCTTGATGTCGTCGAGCGTGTCGGCGCGCGTCGCCGACACGCTCGCGAGCGCCTCGACTCCGCACAGCAACGCCAACAGGATTTCTCATGCACTCTCTCCGGACGGCATGAGGTTGCGCATCACGTGGCGATGCGCGATCGGACGTATTCGGCAAGGTGCCACACCGTCGCCTCGAGGTGGCTGAGGCGGCCCGGGCGGGCGAGCTTCGAGCCGGCGCCGATCTGCTGCATTAGGTCGATGGCATTGTCCTCGATGGTCGCCCTGGTGCGAGAACGGCTCACGCAGGGCGAACTCTTCTGCGAGCAGCTCGGGCTGCGCCGCCACTTCCGGACGCACCAGCGTGATCCGCTTCGAGGTCGTGCGTCGCGGACCGACCGGGGTAAGCAGGCGCAGGGTGATGCGATCCGGATGCACGGCGAGGCGGGTAAGCGGGAATATGAGATAGAGGTCGAATACCCGGCGCTCCTCCGCCGTCAAACCGGGCATGGCGGGGAGACCCATGGTGTAGACGTCGTCTGGCGCTTCGTCGCGGGCGGGGGAGTGGCAGACGTCCCAGCCGCTGCGGCTGTCCTCGCACCAGCTCAGCCGTGTCGGGAAATCGACCTCGAACGTGCCCGGATGGGCGGCGAAATGATGATAGCACTCCATGCCGGTCTCCAGCTGGATCTTCCAGTTGAAGCCCGCGTCCATGGTGGACGGGTTGAACCCGACCAACTCCGACATCTTCCAGTTGGCAAATCGGTCGCAGAGTTCCGCGAGCCGGTCGCCGACCGGGTCGAGCTCGTCGGCGAGGGTGATGAAGATCAGGCCGGCGCCCCGCCCAGCCAGAGGTCGCTTGCGAACCAAGCCACGCCGTTGTCCCACGGCAGCACCGTGCAGGACTCGGGATCGGGTATCGCGGCGACCTCGTCATCGTTCACCTGCTGCGGCACGCCGTCGAGCGCCGCGCCGGTGAACAGCTCCGACCCGCCCATCATCTGCTCGAGATGGGCGATCGGCACCATCTTCGTCTTCGAGACGCCGTGCATGTCGGCATAGGTCGCCATCAGGTAACGCACGCCCTGGTCAGCGAGGTCGCTCGCCAGGTCACTTGTCGTGGAAACTGCGGCATCCATTCAGGAACGACCTTCTGGTGAGCAATGGCCAGAATGCAGCAGTTCCCGTGCCAAAGTGCTCAAAGGTTGTCGCCCCGGCGCAGCGTGCACAGGACCTGGCGCGCGGATCGCCTGGGAGGACGCCGGGCGCACGCTGTTGGCAGACCCGGCCCTGCAAGCACGCCTCCTGTCGGTCTTGACTGCCCGGTCTTCCGACAAATGCGCGGTCAAACTGGTTTCGTTGCGCCCAAGCAGATTGCGCTGAGAGGCACGGCCAGCGTTGGAGGGATGTTCGCTATGCTACCCGACCGCGCGTCCCGTCGATGCCGCCTCAAGCGCCTCACCCAACCGGTCCATTGCCCAATCGATCTGACCCGACGTGGTGGTCGCGGGCGGCACAAAGCGGAGGACGCTGCCTTCCCGGCGCAGGCTGAAGATAAGGCCGCGCTCGAGACACATCTTTCCGATGGTGCGACCCGCCTCGGTCGCCGGGGTTTTGGACCGGCGATCCTGCACCAGTTCGACGCCGATCAACTGCCCGCGGCCTCGAATGTCGCCGATCATCTCATAGCGCTGCATGAACGTCTCGAGCCGTTCGCGCATGTGGGCTCCGATACGCCTTGCAGTGCCGGGCACGTCCTCTTGCTGGATGACGTCCAGGCTGGCGATGCCAGCGGCGCAGATCAGCGGGTCATTACTGTGCGAGTGGGTGGATGCGTAGCCCTCCGATACGACCTTATCCTCGATCGCGGCGGTGGTGATCACCGCACTGAGACCCACGCCGCCGCCAAAATGCTTGGCGATGGTGATGATGTCGGGCACCACGCCCTCAGACTCGAAGGCGAACATCTGCCCGAGTTTGCCAAGGCCAGTCTGTTCCTCGTCCACGATAAGCAGCATGCCTCGCACCTTGCACATCTCGTGCAACCGCTTCAGCCAGCCAGCAGGAGGTTCCACCACGCCGCCAGCGCTGAAGATTGGCTCTGTGATGACGGCGGCTGGATGACCAGTCGACTGGGCGTCCAGCAAGGCGAAACTGGTCGAAAGACAGGCGAAATTACAGGCGGGGTAGGTTTGCGCCAGCGGGCAGCGGTAACAATAGGGCGCAACCATCGCGACCGTGCCGCCGGGCAATGCGCCGTGCCCAGCATGCCAACCGGCGAACGTGACCGCTCGGGTGGCGTCGGATAGTCCGTGGAAGCTGATATGCGGGCTGGCTATCTCGTGGCCGCCGGTATATTTGCGCGCGATCATCATCGCCATCTCGTTGGCGTCCGAGCCGGATTCGCCGAACAGGCTCTTCTGCAGCGGAGCCGGCACGATCTCCCCCAGGCGGGCGGCTAGCTCAATTTCCCGGACATTGTAATGACTGCTATGGGCATGCAGCATCGTGTCGCAGGCGTCGCGAATGGCCGCGACCACCGTCGGGTGATTGTGTCCCAGCGCGGAACACATCTGGCCCGAGTTGAAATCGAGGAACTGCTTCCCGGTCACGTCGGTCACCATCGAGTCCTTGGCGGTGGCGAACACAGGGCCAGTGGCGATCTTCTTGTCCATACGGGCTCGGAAAGCAAACCTCGTTGCTTTATCGAGCAAGTCGCTTTCGGAATAGGTCTGCGGCATCGCTTGGCGCTTCCTAACGCATGTCTTGCGTCGACTTTGCGATGCGCCTGCAGAATTGTCGACGAAGATGTCGACCGTCAACCTAAATGGTCAAAACGACGCTTCCGAAAGACCTGCATCCGACAACGGAACAGGCGAATGAGCGCGCCCTGCCAGTCCATGCACGAGCGTCCGCCACCGCCAAGGCGGCGGACGCTGTCGGTGATCAGGCGGCCGTCTTCGCCTCGTTCAGCGTGCCGTCCGCCGCACGACTGAGGCCGCCCGCCGCGGCGCTGCTGAGCACGCGCGGGTCCCATTCCACCTTGCCGGCGTCGGGACCGCCGATGATCGTCAACAAGGTGCCCCGGCCTTCGCCAACGTAGCGGAAGCCGCGGAAGATTCCCACTGGCACGTGGACGGTGTCGAAGGGTTGCAGAACGAGTTCCCTCTCGCCATCCTCGGTGCGCCACACCACCGCCCAGGGCCCGATCAGGGGCATGAACACCTCCTCCGTCTGATGGGCATGAAGGGAGGCGCCGTTGCCGTGCTCGGCCTGGATCATGCCAAGGTTGAAGCCCTTGGCGGGAAGCGGGATGTTCGGCCGCAGATCGGCCAGGCCCTCGCGCTCGACGACGCCCATGCCGATCAGGTTGATCTTGAAACGGCGCGCACCGGGCAACCGGCTGTCGACAAACGCCTCCTCCGATCCCCGCAGGGCAGCGAAGCGCGCGACGAAGCCCTCCATCTCGTCGACGCTCACATTGTTCGTGTCCATGTTCGTCTCCTTGTTAGTACGTGACCGGCTCCGGCCGGGTGGATGCGATCGACCTGACGATCGCTTCCAGGACGGCGACGGTATGGACCATCTGCCCGCCCTGGTATGGGTTGGCCCCCTGACCGGCGACGGCCGCCGCGAAGGCTTCGAGGTTGGCCTTGACCGTGTCCAACGGCGCCCAGGTCTGGGTCGCGATGCGCCCGTCGGCGTCGCACACCGTAAGCTCGGTCCCTGCGGCCGCCTGCATGTGCTGCGCGGCCCGCGACTCCGCCCAGCCACGGGACCCATAGGCGGTGATCCGGCCGTAGAACGGCGATGCGGAGGTGTTGCCAAAGTAGCCGAACGCGCCGCTAGCGAAACGGAACTGCACGCTCAGCACGTCGCCGCCCGCGCGTTGGGTCACCAGCCGGGCGGATAGCGCGCGCACCTCCTCGACAGTTCCGAAGATGTCGGTATACGCGTCGATCACGTGGCTGCCGATGCCGGTGAGCCCAGCGCCTGGGCTCTCCGCCGCCTGGGCGCGCCAATGTCCCGGGTCGACGTTCGCCAGCATGTTGTGGCCGTAATTCGCCTCCACCTGCAGCACGGTCCCGAGCGCGCCGGTCGCGACCAGGTGTTTCAGCTCGGCAAGCGGCGGCTCGAACCGGCGTTCGTGCCCCAAAGCGAGCACGACGCCCGCCTCGCGGCAGGCCGCCACCGCGCGGGCGGCCCCGGCGCGGGTCAGGCAGAGCGGCTTCTCGCAGAACACGTGCCGCCCCGCCGCCGCGACAGCGACGATCTGCTCGTCGTGCTGGCTGTGCGGCGTCGCCAGGATGACCGCCTCGACCGCAGGATCGGCCAGCGCCTGGGCCAAGTGCGGCGACAGGGTGAAACCGTGCTCGCGGGCGAACGGCGCGGCGGCCTCCAACGCCGGGTCCACCCCGTGCACCACGGCGAGCGCCGAACTGTCGCGCAGGCGGGTGCAAATATGGCGCCCCCACCAACCAAGGCCGACGACGGCGACCCGCATCATGCCTGGCCCGCGAGCAGCGTCTCGAGCGCCCGGTGATAAACGTCCGGCGCCAGGATCGAGGGATAGTGGCCGCCCCCCGGGATGCGCTGATGGGGGCAAGCCGCGTAGCTGCGCCGCATGTCCTCCCTTGTGTTGGCCGCGATCACCGGGTCATCGTCGTCATCGATCAGCGCCATCTGCCCGGTGCGCAAGGTCAGTGGCGGCAACACCGCGGCCCGCAGCACCGTGAGGCGCTGGGCCTTGACCGCTTCGGCGCTTTGCTCGCCGCCTACGAGGGCCAGCAGCACGCTCCGCAGTTCCGCATCGGCCGCGGTGTGGACGGGACCGTCCTCCAGGCGTTTGCGCGCTTCCGCCAGAACCGCGTCGGCTGGGCGTTGCGCGAACACGGAAGCGGCGGGCCAACGCGCCTGCTGGCTCGACGGGTCGCGGAACGTGTTGCCCAACACAACGAAGCGAACCCGGTCAAGGTGATCGGCCGCGAGTTGCTGCGCCAGGTAGCCGCCCAGCGAGGAACCGACGATCACCGCGTCGGCAGCGCCGAGATGGTCCAGCAATCCCACCAACCCTTGCGCCAGGGCCGCGGCATCGTCCGCCACCGGGTAGCCGACCGTGACCACGTCGAAGCGGTCGGCGAAGTGCTCGGCGGTGCGGTAGAACACGTCGCCCGTTCCCAGTGCGCCCGGCAATGCGAGCATCACCGGGCGGCCCGGCGTGGTGCGGCGATAGCGCCATTCTTGGCCTGCGATCGTCATGGCCTGACGGCTATAACGCCGCTGGAACTCGAGCAGCGCCGCCGGCGCGGTGTCGGCCGGCCTCAAAGCGGCCGCGCTCATGCCGACACGATGCGGCTGACGGGCGCCGCCACTTTGCCCTCGAGCGCCGCATCGATCTGCTCGAAGCTGAGGCCCTTGGTCTCGATCCCGATCAGCCCGTAGGCGATGCCTGCAAGGGCGTACCATCCGGCGAGGTAGAGGAACGCCGGCATCACCGCCGGCAACATCGCCGCCGGCGCGATGAAGTTGCTGGAGCCGACGATCATGGCCAGGCCCAGCGGTCCGATGATCTTGCCGATGCTGCCGAACCCGTAGGCCGACCCCATGCCCGTCGCCCGCAGCCGCGAGGGCCAGAGCTCTGCCGAGTAGGGTCCGTTGATGGAGAACCCGCCATCCGCAAAGAAGAACGTCACCATCAGCATGAGCCAGAACAGCGACACCGTTCCGACCGTCATCTGCGTGGTCAACGCGGTGAGCGGCAGCAGCACGGCCGAGCCGAAGCCGAAAATCGCGCCGCACATGCGGCGGCCGATCCGGTCGGACAGCCAACCGAAGGTCAGCCGGCCCGCAACACCCACCAGGCTCACGCCGATCATCAGTGTGGAGGCGTGGGCTGGCGTGGTGTTCAACACCAGGACGAGCAGGGTCGGCCCCCACAAGATGATGCCGTACTCGCCCGTGACCGCGCCGATGTTGCCGAGCCAGGTGGCGATGAGGCTGCGGGGGTAACGCAGCAACTCGGCGAAGCGCGGACGGCGCCAGTCCGCGGCACTCGGCGTTGAGCCGAGTTCGACCTCGTCCGGCGAACACATCAGCGCCCATGCGATTGAGCGTCGCGCCTGGTCCGCGTTGCCGCGGCGCAACGCCCACATCGGCGATTCCGGGATTGTGGAGCGGATGAAGAGCGTCAGGAACGCAGGCACGGCGCCGACCACGAACATGCCGCGCCAGCCGATCAGCGGCACCAGGTAGGCGCCGAGCAGCGAGCCGATCAACAGCCCGACCGGCACGAACACCGACACGAGCGAGCTGACGAAGCCGCGCATGCGCGCCGGCAGGAACTCCTGCACATAGGGCATGTCCACGACGAAGCCGCCGACGCCGAAGCCCACGACGAAGCGGAAGCCGCAGATGTACAACCAATTTCCTTCGGGCGTGAACGCCAGCAGCAGGCTCGCCGCAGAGAAGGTGAGGATGGTGACGATGAATGTCGGTCGCCGCCCGATACGATCGGCGATCGTACCCCAGACGAAGGCGCCGATGATGGAACCAATGCCGGCCGAGAGCAGGATCGCGGCCGAGTTGCCGAAGGTCAGCTGCCAGGGCTTGGTGATGAAAGCGAGGACGAAGGCGATGATGAAGTAATCGAAGAACTCGAGGCAGGCGGCGGTGATGACCACCGCGACCATGACTTTCTGGTTGCGCGTGAGCTTGGTCTGACGATCGATCTGCTGCATGGCGGGCATGGGGGCCCTCCCGAAGGACTGGTTGATGGGACGGGCGGCGCGCAGCCGCTCAGGCTGCGTCCACCCTGATCGTTCCATCGGCCTGGCGCAGAATGCCGGTGCGGGCGGCAGCCTCCTCGTGCCCCGGCAGGTAGGTGACCTTGCCCGCCGGACCGCCGATGATGGTGAGCAAGCGCCCCTTGCCCTCGCCCATGTAGCGGAACCAGCGAAAGCATCCGATCGGCCACATGACGGAGTCGAACGGCGCCAGATCGACATGCCGCTCCGTTTCGCCATCGAGCCAGAACACGCGCCACGCTCCGATCAACGGCATGAAGAATTCTTCGGTGTCGTGCGAGTGCGCGGCGGTGCCCTGCCCGGTCTCGCATTCGAGCATGCCGACATTGAAGCCTTGCGCCGGCAGGGCGATGTTCGGCAGCAGGTCGGGGTGCGTCTCGTTTTCCGTGACCCCGAAACCGACGATGTTGAACTTGGTGCGACGGCAGTTCGGCATCCGGCTGTCGACATAGGCCTCTGCGCTGCCGCGCAATTCGCCGAAGCGGGCGACGTTCTTCAGAATCATCTCGGGTGGGAATGCGTCAGACACGGATAATCTCCCCTTCTAAGCTCCTTGACTGGAGCTCATATTCCGTTAAACGGAATTGGTTATCGCTGAGTGAAAGATTGGATCGACGTTTTGACGCAGTCAAGCACCTTCGCGACGTCTGATGGCCCGGGTGAGGGCACGGTGTCGCGCGCGCTACACCTGCTGCAATGCTTTGCGGAGATGGAGGAATGGCCGCTCAGCGCGCTCTCGCAACGGCTGGGCCTGCCGCTCAGCACGACCCACCGATTGCTGAATCTGTGCCGGGCCGAGGGCTTCGTCGTTCCGGCGGGCCGGGGCGCCTACCGGCCCGGTCTCGCGCTGTATCGGCTGAGCAGCACGTTGGCTCACCAGTTCCCGCTCCGGCGGATCGCGATGCCCCTGCTCGACCGGTTGGCGGCCGAGTTCGACGAGACCGGGCTGCTCACCTTGCTCGATCGTCCCGCCCTCAAGATGTTCTTCGCGGCCAAAGCGGAACCATCCTCGCCGATGCGCTACACGCCGCAGATCAACCAGCTCGGCTCATTGTGCTGGGGAGCGACCGCGATCAGCCTGCTCGCCTTTCTCACGCCAGGGGAGATCGAGACTGTCATTGCCCGCAGGGAACCATCGCCTGTGCACGGCAACCCGGCCGATCCGGCGGCTTTGCGATCTCAGCTGGAAATGATCCGCAGCAAGGGCTACGCCACCTCGCGCGGGCAGCGTTCGCCGGAGGGGATTGCCGTCGCGGTTCCGTTCTTCGATGCGGCTGGCGACGTGGTTGGCAATTTGGGCGTCACTAGCCCGGCGTACCGCTACACGGAGGCGAAAGGCGGCCAGATGTTGTTGGCATTGCGCGAGATGGCTGCCGGACTTTGCCACAGCCTGGGCGGCGCAGCGCGCGGCGAAGCAACCAGAAAGCAGGGAGGACACGCATGATGCAGTCTGAACGATACCCGGCCCTTGTCGCCGAGGCGATGACCGCGGAGCAGAGGGATGTGTTGGCGGAGGTTTTGGCTGGCCCGCGAAAGGGCGCGCCCGGTCCATTCAAGGCGATGCTGCGCAGCCCCGGCCTGATGCGCCACGCGCACAAGCTCGGCGCCTATGTCCGCTTCGAGAGCGTGCTGCCGCCCCGCCTGAACGAGCTCGCGATCCTGCTCACCGCGCGAAAGTGGACGGCGCAGTTCGAGTGGTATGCTCATTCCCGCCTGGCTCAGGAAGCCGGCCTCGAACCCGCGATCATCGAAGCGATCCGCATCGGCCAGCGTCCCGTTGACATGGCTGAGGACGAAGTCGCCGTGCACGACTTCTGCCACGCCACTCTCGCCACAGGAGCCGCCGATGATGGCCAGCACGCGGCCGTGCAGCGCCTGTTCGGCGAGCGCGGCGTGATCGACCTGATCGGCGCGATCGGTTATTACACTCTGGTGTCGTTCGTCCTCAACGTGGACCGCACGCCGCTGCCGTCTGGGGAGGCTCCGCCGCTTCGGTAAGCGCCGATGGCAGCCTCTCGTTCGAATGTGTGGCCGCGGGTTCAAGGCCGCCACTTGCGCTTGGGCTAGCGACGCAACTTTTACGCCCGGCGGCAGCGCGCCGACTGCGATCGCCGGCTATGTTTTCCTGGCGAGCGGGATGGAGGCGATGATGCTGACGAACACGCGCGTGGCTTGGTTCAACGGACGGATCGTGCCGGAAGGGGAGGTGCTGATCCCATTTCGCGACCGCAGCTGGAAGTCGGGCGATGGCGCCTTCGACATGACGCGGACTTTCCACGGCGCGGTGTTCCGGTTGCGCGAACATGTCGATCGCTTCTACCGTTCGTTGCGCTACGTCCGGATCGACCCAGGACTCTCGCCGGGCGAAATGATCCGCGCCAGCGAAGAGGTGGTCGCCCGCAATGAGCATCTCCGCGATCGGCACGGCGACTGGTGGGTGTGCCAGCGAATCAGCCGCGGTGTGGATGCGGTGGGTGACGAGGGGTGGGAACACACCGGCCCCAACCTGGTCATCGATGTGACGCCGTTGCCGCTCGCGGCGCGTGCGGCGCAGTTCCGCGACGGTGCGGAGGTGATGACGACGACCATGCGGCGGACCGCGCCCAGCATGCTCAGCCCGCGCGCCAAGATGAATAACTACCTCAACATGATTGTCGCCGCGCAGCCGATCCAGGCGGCCCGGCCGGGCGCCTGGCCGCTGCTGCTGGACGAGAACGGCAATCTCGCCGAGGGCCAGGGCAGCAACATCTTCGTCGTGGAAGCCGGCGCCCTCCGCACGCCGAAGCAGCATTACGTGCTGCCCGGCGTGAGCCGGCAGATGGTGATTGATCTCGCGGCCAAGCTCGGCATTGCCTGCGCCGAGAGCGACATCGACCTGTTCGATGCGGAAACGGCCGACGAGATGTTCCTGACTTCGACCAGCCTCTGCATCCTGCCGGTGCGCGGCTTCAACGGCGCCACCGTTGGCGGCAAGCCCTGGACGGGCGCCGGCGCTGTCACACGGCGATTGATGGAAGCTTATGCGGCCGAGGTCGGATGCGATTTCATGCAGCAGTATCTCGACCGCATGCCTGTCTGAGCGAAGGCGAGGCGCCCTGGGCGAGGCTGACAACTCCCCAACGGCGGCGCGGTCCCAGGCGCCCGACGCCGCCGCCAGGACTGCAGCAGCTGCGTGGTGGGCAAGATCGTGCCCAGCGGCGCCGGGGTTGACGCGGCCCTGCCCGCGGCGTGAGGTTGAGGCCAATCCTCGCCTGGAATGACATGCAACAAGGCCGCAGCCTGATCGACGTCATCAGGGAAGCGTTGCCGACACTCAGCAAATCGCAACGCCGGGTCGCGGGCGCCGTACTGCGGGATATCGATGGCGCCACCCGCATGACGATCAAGAATCTTGCGGAGTTGGCGGAGGTTAGCGAGCCGACCATCGTGCGCTTTGCTCGCCAGCTCGGCAGCGAGGGCTTCGCCGAGTTCAAATTCCGCTTGTCGCAGGACTTCGCCACCGCGCGAATGTTCGTGCTCTCGGACGCGCCGCCGCTGCAACAGGACGCCGCCTTGGTTGCCAGCCAAGTCTACGAAGCCACGGCCCAGGCCCTCGCATACAGTTTTGCGCAGCGTGACCCGGCCGCGTTGGCGCACGCGGCCGAGGCGATCGACGCCGCACCCCGCGTTTTCTGCATGGGCGTGGGAGGGAGTTCGGCCAACGTCGCCAACGAGGCCGCGAACCGGCTGTTTCGTTTCGACGTCCGGGTCACCGCCATCGTCGACCCATACGCCCAGACAATCGCGTCGGCGCTTTGCGAACCGGGAGACGCGCTGCTCATCTTTTCCGTCACCGGCAAGCCGGCCTCGCTGGTTTCGAGCGCAACGTTGGCGGCGGCGAGGGGCGCTACGGTCATTACCGTCACGCGGCCCCACAGCCCGCTTGCCTCCGCTGGCGCGCTTTGCATCGGGTTGACCGTGCCAGACCAAGATCAACGGTTCGAGATCCCAAACCGCAGCCGTTATGGGCAGCTCTACGTGCTGGATTGCCTCGCGACTTTGCTGGCGGGGCGGCGGCTGGGCATTGCCGGGCCCAAGCTGGAGGGCGCTCGTCGAGCGCTGTTGGAGCTGCATGGTCCGACCGACCAGCAGCCGATTGGCGACTGACGGATGTAGCGGAGTTTCACACCGGCGACGTTGATCGACCCTGTGTCGGGCAGAAATAGGTTGTCGAGCTACATTTCACCCTGATAGCCTATGGTTGGATCGGAAACGGCGGTCGCCTCCCAGCTGCAGGAGAGTGGGGATGATCACACGGCGGGGTGTCGCCGCTACCGCTGTAAGCCTCGCTTTGATCGGGCGGGTCAGGCCAAGCTTCGGCCAGTCCCCCGCCAAGACCCTCCGCGTCGTTCCCCAAGCGGAACCGCTGGTGTTCGATCCACATCAGTCCCAGGCGAATGTCACCTCCATCCACGCGATGCTGGTGTACGACACGCTGTTCAGTTGGGACGCCGACATGATGCCGCGACCGCAGATGGTGGAGCGGTGGACCAAGTCGGCCGACGGCTTACTCTACACGTTCACGCTGCGGCCGGGCCTGAGCTTTCATGACGGGACGGCCGTGACGACCCGCGACGTGATCGCCAGTCTGCGGCGCATGCTGATCCGCGACACGCAGAACCAGATCCTCGCCCGAGTGGTGGCCAGCATGGACCGGGTCGATGATCGGACGTTCACGCTCCGGCTAACGGACCCGTTCAACTATGTCGAATTCCTGCTCGGCGGCAGCAACGGCGTCGTCGGGGCGATCATGCGCGAGAAGGAAGCGCTGACCGATCCATACAAGCCCATCACGGAGATCGTCGGTTCCGGACCGTTCCGTTTCAATAAAGACGCCTATCGCGCCGGCTCCCGCCTCGTCTACGAGCGCTTCGCCGCCTACCGGCCCCGTCCCGAGCCACCCAGCGGTTTTGCCGGGGGCAAAATCGTGAAGGTGGACCGCGTCGAGTTCGTGATCATTCCTGAGGCGACCACCGCCTATGCCGCACTTCGGCGCGGCGAAGTGGACTTCCTCGATGCGCCTACGCTCGATCTGCTGCCGACGGTGGCGAACGACCCGTCGATCGTGATTGGCGAGGTTTGGCCGATCGAGACCTATGCCGTGCTGCGCTTCAACCATCTCTATCCGCCGTTCGACAACGTGCTCGCGCGGCGGGCGGTGGCGCATGCCATCAGCCAGAGGGACTACATGGAGGCTGCGTTCGGCGACCCGCGCTATTGGCGGGAGTGCTACGCGTTCTGGGTTTGCGGCAGCCCGAATGGGACGGAGATCGGGTCCGAACCATACCGCCAGCCTGATCTCGACTTGGCGCGCTCGCTCCTGAAGCAAAGCGGTTATAGCGGTGAGCCCGTCGTGCTGATTGGCGGGTCCGACATCCCGGCCTACCAACAGATGAGCCTGGTCACCGCCGATCTGTTCAAGCGCATCGGGATCAACGTGGACATGCAACTATCGGACTGGGGCACGGTTTCGTCGCGCCGCGGCAAGAAGGACCCGCCCGCACAGGGCGGCTGGAACGTTTTCCACACCTCGGCCAACGGGGCGCAACTCGCGAGCCCGATCACCAGCCCGTCCACCATAACGACCTGCGACGGCAAGAACTTCGTTGGCTGGCCATGCGACCAGGCCGAGGAGGACATGCGCATCCGCTACATCCGCGAGACCGACCCGGCCAAGCAGCGCTCGCTGCTGGATGCGATGCACGAGGAGCTGTGGACCTCCATACCCTATGTTCCGCTGGGTCAATTCAAGCAGCCGTTCGTCTGGCGGAGCACCGTCGAGGGCGTGGTGAAGGCCAATACGCTGGTTTTCTGGAACATCGAGAAAGCATGAATAGTCAATCGACGACGGTTCGGGCAGGGGCCGCGACGGTGCAGGTGCGCAGTTGCGGGCATGGACCGCCCTTGGTGCTGCTGCCTGGGCTGGGGCGCCCTGCAGAGGATCTCGATCCGCTTGGCGAGCGACTGGCCTCGGCGGGTTTCCACGTCATCCAGCCAGATCCCCGCGGGAGCGGCGCCAGCACCGGGCCGCTCGAAGGGTTGACCCTCCACGACCTGGCGGCGGATGTCGCGGCGGTGATCGGCGCGTTCGGCTTGGCCGACGTCACGATCATAGGACACGCCTTCGGCAACCGGATCGCGCGCACCCTCGCCGCGGACCGGCCGGAGCTGGCGGGGCGTGTGGTGCTGCTCGGATGCAGCGGAAAGGTGCAGCCGGCGCCCGAAGTCGCGGAGGCGATCCGGCTGGCCCAGGCGGTGGACACGCCGGAGGACGTCCGCGCCGCTGCGGTGCGCGACGCTTGGTTCGGTCCGGGGGCCGACACCGCCCCATGGATGAGCGGATGGTCGCAACCGGTGATGAAGGCCTACCTAGCCGCCGCTGCCGTCACGGACACGGCGTCGTGGTGGACGGCGGGCAAGGCGAACGTCCTGATCGTGCAGGGCCTGGCCGATGTCGCCGCGCCGCCGGAGAACGGCCGCTTGCTGAAGGCCGAGATCGGAAGCCGGGCCGAACTTGTGGAACTGCCGGGAGTCGGCCATTCCGTCGCGATCGAGGCGCCTGGCCCAGCGGCCGACGCCATCCTGAGTTATCTGGCCCGAACAGTGGAGACGGCGCCATGAGCCAGCCCGTCGACATGCTGGGCGTGGCGGGCAAGAGCTGCCTGATCACCGGGTCGAGCCGCGGGATCGGGGCCGCTGCGGCGTTGCAGTTGGCGAGGGCGGGCATGCGCGTCGCGGTGCACTGCCACACCGGCCGCGCCGAGGCGGAGCGTGTCCTAGTCGCGATCGAGGAGGCGGTCGGGCACGGGATATTGCTCACCGGGAACATCTCCGATCCTGGCGTGCCTGCGCCTTGTCGAAGAGGCGGCTGCATCCTTTGGCCGACTCGACGTGTTGATCAACAACGCGGCCGACCTGATCGAGCGGCGGCCCGTGGCGGACACCAGCGACGAGCTTTTCGACCGACACGTCGCGCTGAACATCCGCCCCGTATTCGCCGCCTGCCGGGCAGGGGTGCAACAGATGCGGCTGCAAGGCGGCGGCGGTTCGATCATCAATCTCAGCTCGATCGCAGCGCGCACCGGCGGCGGTGGCGGCTCGTCGATCTACGCCGGCAGCAAGGCGTTCGTGGCGACCTTCTCGCGTGCGCTCGCCAAGGAAGTCGCGGCCGATGGGATCAGGGTGAACTGCGTTTCGCCCGGCGTGCTTGCAACCCCGATGCAGGACCGGACCACGCCGCCCGAGGCGTTGGAAGCGATCCAGCAGCAGATTCCGCTACGCCGGATAGGAGCCGCCAGCGACGCGGCCGGGGCGCTCCTGTGGCTCTGCTCGGAGGCGATGAGCGGCTACGTCACTGGCCAGGTCTTGGAAGTCAATGGCGGCTTGCTCATGCCGTAGATCACTCGGAGGGCGGAACGCGTGATGATGAAACGACGTCGACTACTTGGGGCTGCCGCGTCGGGCGCCGCCGTCCTTGCCGCACCCCGGCTCAGCCTCGCGGGCGACGCGCGGGTGCTGAAGTTCGTTCCGCAGGCCGATCTGGCGGCAGTCGATCCGATGTGGACCACGTCCTACGTGACGCGCAACCACGGCTACATGGTCTACGACACGCTCTATGGCCTGGATGAGCAGTACCAGCCGCAGCCGCAGATGGTCGAAGGGCACGAGGTCGATCCGGACGGAATGCTCTGGAAACTCACCTTGCGCGAAGGCCTGCACTTTCACGACAACACGCCCGTCCTCGCACGGGATGCCGTGGCCAGCATTCGGCGCTGGAGCCAGCGCGACCCGTTCGGCCAGGCGCTGATGGCGGCGACGGCCGAGCTGTCGACGCCGTCCGACCGCATCATCCAGTTCAGGTTGAAGCGGCCATTCCCGCTGCTTCCGAACGCCCTCGGCAAGGCGCCCTCCTCGATGCCTTGTATCATGCCCGAGCGCCTTGCTCAAACCGACCCGATGACCCAAGTCACGGACACGATTGGAAGCGGGCCCTTTCGGTTTGTCCCGGGCGAGCGGGTGTCAGGTTCGCAATACGTCTACGAGAAGTTCGCGGCTTATGCCCCGCGCCCAGACCCGCCCAGTTTCACTGCGGGGGGCAAACACGCGTATTTAGATCGCGTCGAGTGGCATGTCATCCCGGATGCGGGAACCGCCGCCGCGGCGTTGCAATCGGGTGAGGTGGACTGGTGGGAGCAGCCCACGATCGATCTGCAGCCCATGCTGCGCAAGCAGGCGGGAATTGTGGTCGAGGTCATCGATCCGACGGGCGTCATCGGCACGATCCGGTTCAATTGCACGCAACCGCCATTCAACGACGCGAGCGTGCGGCGGGCGCTGTTCGGCGCGGTGAGCCAGACTGATTTCATGACGGCGATCGTCGGCAACGACCCGGCCTTGATGCGCGACAAGGTCGGCTTCTTCACGCCGCAGAGCCCGATGGCAAGCCAAGCCGGCATCGAGGCCTTAAGCGGGCCGCGTGACCTTGCAAAAGTGAAACAGCAGCTGAAGGCGGCGGGCTACGGCGGGCAGGACACGGTGTTGCTTGGCGCTGCCGACTTCCCGTCGATCAACGCGGAGTCCCAGGTTGCCGCCGCCCTGCTGCAGAGCGTGGGCATGGCGGTCGACTACCAAGCGATGGATTGGGGCGCCGTCACGCAGCGCCGCGCCAGCAAGGCGCCACCCGGCAAAGGCGGTTGGAGCGCGTTCTTCACAGCCGCCGCGGGGCTCGAGATGTTTGACCCGACCGGGCACAACCAGATACGCGGCAATGGCGCGAGCGCCTGGTTCGGCTGGCCCGAAAGCCCGAAGCTGGAGCAGCTGCGAGACGCCTGGTTCGCGGCAGGCGGCACGGCCGAGCAGAAAGATCTTTGCCGCCACATGCAGCTCCAGGCATTCGAGGACGCGCCTTACATCCCGCTTGGGCAGTTCTTCCAGGCGACCAGCTATAGAAGTTCGCTCGCCGGCATGCTGAAGGGCGGCTTCGCCCTGTTCACCAACGTCCGACGAGTCTGAGTGAGCCCGCTGCTCGATGTCAGCGACCTACGTTGAGCCTGCCGACGCCGGTAGGCGCCGTGCATGTTCTACGCGGCATCGATCTGGCTGTGTCGACCGGCGAAACGCTCGGCGTGGTCGGCGAGTCTGGTTGCGGGAAGTCGATGACTGCGCTGGCCATCAAGGGCTTGCTGCCGCATGGCGGGCAGCGGTTGGCGCATCGGCTGTCGCTTGCCGGGGACGACCTGACCGGGCGGACCGAGCGCGACGTGCGGGTCGCAGGATCGGCATGGTGTTCCAGGACCCCGGCGCCGAGCTTAACCCGGTGCAGACGATCGACCAGCAGCTGCAACCCGTGCGGCGCCGCCTGGTGCAGGCGGTGGTGCTGACCACGTCGGTGATCTTCGTGGCGACGACGCTGGGCGCGAACTGTCGAATGCCGCGCTCGACCCGCGCCTGGACCGTAGGAGAAACGTATGACCCTGCCCCCAGCGCAATGGCCAGAGGCGACGTGGCGCGACCTGGTCCAACACGTGCGGGCTGGACGCACGCTGCGGCCGACGGCCTGGAAAGAAGGCGCACGCTGCGCCGTTGCCCTATCGTTCGACTCCGATCACGAGACGAACGAGTTGCGGGACGGCGGGACGTCGCTGGCGCGGCTCTGCTGGGGGCAGTACGGCGCGCTGGGTGTCGAGCGCATCCGGGCCATCCTGACCCGGCATGCCGTGCCGGCGACGTTCTTCGTTCCAGGAGTGACGGCCCTGCTGCACCCGGACGAGCAGCGCGCCCTGGTGGCGGAAGGCCATGAGATCGGCATGCATGGCTGGATCCACGAGGTCGCCAGCGGCCTTGCGCCCAGCGAGGAACGTGAACTAATGCTCCGCGCCGCCGATACGCTGGAGCAGGTCACCGGACGCAGGCCTGTCGGGGTGCGCGCGCCGTCCTTCGAGATCAGCCGCGAAACGCTCGCGATCGCAGAGGAGATGGGGCTTTCCTACGACGCCTCCCTGATGGGGCGCGACGATCCGCACGAGATCCTGCTCGACGGCGAGCGGCTGCGCCTGATCGAGATTCCGGCCGCCTGGGTGCGCGATGACGGCGCATATCTGTGGATCGAGCGGTTCCAGGCGCTACGGCCCTACACGCCACCTGCCGACGTGTTCGACATCTTTCGCCGGGAGTTGGAGGCGGCCCATGCGGACGGCGGTTTGTTCCAGCTCCTGATGCATCCGCACGTCATCGGATACCGCTCCCGGATCTGGATCCTCGATGAGATCATCCGTCACGCGAAGGCGCTCGGGAGCGTGTGGTTCGCCAGCCATGCGGAGATCGCAGAATGGAGTCGCCGGTCGTAAAGCGAGGGGCCGCGGACTGCGGCCCGTGGCATGATGATTGCTCCACGTTCCCGTGGCGGCTTGGCCTCGGCAGGAAGTGGACAGGGATGACGCGATCATGAGGTCTGCGCGATTAGGGCGTCGCCCCTCCTCCCGCGACAGCGCAGCATGGTTCGGCGTCTTGGCTGTGGGCGCCGGCCTGCTGTATGGCGCGCCGGCGGCGCATGCCGACGAACAGCAGTTTCGTGTGGCCTACATCCCGTGTGGTCGCGTCAACGACCAATCCTGGAGCCAGGCCGGCTACGAGGGCCTGCTGAACGCGCAGAAGAAGCGGCCCATCGAGATCGCCTATTCGGAGAGCGTGCCCGCCGCAAACGTCGAGGCCGCGGCGCGCGACTATGCTAGCCAAGGCTACAATCTCGTCATGCTCCACTGCGGCACCTTCACCGCCGCCGGGTTGAAGGTCGCTAAGGATTTTCCGAAAACCTGGTTCGAGGTCGTTACCGCTCCATCTGCGCCCGACAACGTCATATCGATCAATTTGGCCCAGCAGCAGGGCGCCTTCGTCGCGGGAGCCTTGGCTGGATTGACCACGAGAACCAATAGGCTTGGCGCAATCGTCTCGTTCAACACGCTGGGCTACAACCGGCAATCCGAAGGCTTCCGGTTAGGCGCTCGCTTCGTCAATCCGAAAGCCGAGACGTTCGTCACCTTCATGAACAGCGCGGAGGATGCGGCCAAGGCGAAGGAGGCGGCGTTGGCCCAATACGACGCCGGCGCCGACATCATCTTGGCCGCAGCGGACCAAGCCGCAGCGGGCGTCTACCAGGCGGGACAGGACGACGGCAAGTTCGTCATCACGGAGTACGCCGATCAGAACGCAATGGCGCCCAAGGTCATTCTCGGGTCGATCCTGTTCAATCAAACGGCGTTGCTGCAGAGCCTGGTCGAACAAGTGGCCGCTGGCGCCGCGAAGGGCGGCATCCTCCATCCCGGGCTGAAGCAAGGCGTCGGGCTGACGGTGTGGAACGAGGCGCTGCTGGCGACCATCCCGGCCGAAGCGCGTAACTGCATGCGCCAGGTTCAGCAAGGCATCATGGACGGCGCAATCACCATCCCGGACGACGCGGTCATTGGCCATCCGAACGCCGCAAAGACCATCGACACGGCCTCCCTCGTCACCGGGCCGCCTTCGGCTTGCCTGAACAAGCGCCCGTAACCCGACGATGACCGACGGTCCAGAACCACGTGAAAGCTCCGGCGGCCCCGCCCGGGTCCAGCTGGAGGGCATCACGAAGCATTTCGGCAACACCGCCGCAAATGACGGCGTCACGCTGGAGGTGCGACCGGGCGAGGTGCACGCGCTGTTGGGCGAGAACGGCGCCGGCAAGACCACGCTCATGAAGATCCTCTACGGCCTGTATCGACCGGACGAGGGCCGCATCCTGATCGATGGCGCCCAAGTCGCCATCCGTTCGCCGCAGGATGCGCTGCGTCTCGGGATCGGCATGATCCACCAGCACTTCATGCTCGTGCCGACCATGACCGTGGCCGAGAACTACGCCATCGGCCGTGTCGGCGGTTGGCGAGGCTGGTCCGCGCGCGCCATGGCGCGGACGGTGCTCGCCGACAGCGCAGCCGCGGGGCTGCCCATCGACCCCGCGGCCCGCGTAGCCGACCTCTCGGTTGGGGCCCAGCAACGAGTGGAGATCGTGCGCGCGCTCGGCCGCGGCGCGCGCGTCCTGATTCTGGACGAACCCACGGCCGTGCTGACGCCTTCGGAGACGCGAGAGCTGATGGCGGCCTTGCGCAGGCTGGTGACCAGCGGCGCCTCGGTCGTTTTCATCAGCCACAAGCTGCAGGAGGTGATGGAGATCAGCGGCCGCGTCAGCGTTCTGCGCGCCGGCCGTCTGGTGGCGACGGTGCGGACGGCTGACACCAGCGAGCGTGCGCTGGCCCAATTGATGATCGGTCGCGCGCTGCCCACGCCGGCGCCGCGCCCGCAGACCGCCAATGGCGCCGTGGCGTTGTCGGTGCGGGGCCTCACCGTGCGCGACGGGCGGGGTCATGACGCGGTGAACGGCCTCAGCTTCGATCTCCGCGGCGGTGAGATCCTGGGCGTCGCCGGGGTGGATGGGAATGGCCAGGCGGAGCTGAGCCAAGGCTTGGCGGGCCTGCGCCCGGCGAGTTCGGGCGCCGTGCAGATGGGCTCCATCGACCTGACCCGGCTCAGTCCGGCCGAGCGGATCATGGCCGGGTTCGGGTTCGTCACCGAGGACCGGCAAATCTGGGGTCTGTTCCCGGCTCTGAGCATTGCCGAGAACCTCATCGCGGAACGCCATGCTTGGCCCGCGTTCAGCCGGCATGGCTTTCTCAGGCGCCGGGCGAGCGCGGGTGCGGCCGAGGCGCTGGTGCGCGACTACGACATCCGCCCGCCGCTGCCGGGGCTGCCCGTTGGGGTGCTGTCCGGCGGCAACAAGCAGAAGGTGGTGATCGCACGCACGCTGGCGCGGCGCCCGGCGGTGATCGTCATCAGCCAGCCCACGCGCGGCGTCGATCTCGGCGCCAGCGACTACATCCGCCAGCGCATCGCCGCCGAGCGCGCGCGCGGCGCGGCCATCCTGCTGATATCCGCCGACCTGGACGAGGTGCTGGCGCTGAGTGACCGCGTGGCGGTGATGTACGAGGGCCGCTTCACCGCGATCCTGTCTCCCGCCGAGGCGACGACGGAGCGTGTCGGCTTATTGATGGCCGGCATCACGTCCGGCGCGGGCGCCCAGCCCGCCGTGCTGCCGGCCGAGGGGCTGGCGCGGCTGGCCGAGCAACACGCGCCGTGAACGCGTCCGCGGTCACGTCGCCGATCTGGCTCGCCGGCATGTCGCGCCGCGTGTGGCGCATCGCCGCGGGCCCGGCGCTGGGGGTGGCATGCGCGCTCGCCGTCACCAGCGCCCTGCTCCTCGCGCTGCATGTGAACCCGGTCTTCGCCTATGGCAGCATGGTGCGCGGGGCGTTCGGCAGCCTCCAGGCCATCAGCGACACGCTGGCCCAGGCGGCGCCAATTGGCCTCATCGCGCAGGGCGTCGCGTTGACCTTCCGCTGCGGTCTTTGGAACGTGGGCGGTGAAGGGCAGTTCTACGCCGGGGCGATCGGCGCCGGGCTAATCGGCATCCTGGTCGGCGGCCCGCCCATCGTTCTAGTTCCGCTGGAACTGATGGCGGGGGCGGCGGCTGGAGCGGCGGTGGCGTTCGTGCCGGCGGTGCTGAAGGCGCGCCTGCAGATCAACGAGATCCTCGTCACCCTGATGCTGAACTTCGTGCCGGTTCTGCTCACCAGCTACCTTGTGGCGGGTCCGTTCGCGACGGGCATATCCGAGACGACGGTCGACATCCACCCAGGCGGCGACCTGCCCTGGCTGGTCGTCGGCAATCTGCGGCTGCATGCCGGGCTGTTGGTGCTTCTCGCCACGACCGCTTGCCTCTGGACCCTGGTGACCCGAACCACATTCGGGTTTCGCATCCGGGCGATCGGCGCGAATGTCCGAGCCGCCGAAGCAGTCGGGATCGGCGTGGTGCGGTGCCAATTCACCACGTTCCTGCTGGCCGGCGCGCTGGGCGGACTCGCTGGCATGGTTCAGGTCACGGCGGTCTATCACAACCTGCTGGCGGGCATGTCGTCGGGCTTCGGCTTCACCGCGGTGGTGGCGGCGCTGCTCGGTCGGCTGAATGCCTGGGGCGTGCTCGCAGCGTCCATCGGCTTCGCGGCGCTGCAGGTCGGCGGCGAGTCGATGCAGCGCACGACAGGGCTCGAGAGCGCGACCGTGTTCGTGATCGAGGGGCTGATCCTGCTGTTCCTGCTCGCAGGCCGCCTGGTCGGGCGCGAGCGACGCGACATCGCCTGAGCATCACCGGATGCCCTCCTACCTGCTCGAGGCCACGTTCTATACTGCGCTGCTCGCGGCGGCCGTGCGCAGCGCCGTCCCCCTGTTGTTCGCCGCAATGGGCGAGACGATCTGCGAGTTCGCCGGCCTGGCCAACATCGGGTTGGAAGGCACGATGCTGATGGGCGCCTGGGCCGGCTTCGTCGGCATGTACGGCAGCGGGTCGGGCGCGGTTGGCCTGCTGAGCGCGATGCTGGGCGGCATGGCGGTCACTGCGGTGATCGGGTTCGTCTGCATCTATCGCGGGGCCAACCAGATCATCAGCGGCATCGTCGCAACCATTTTCACCGTCGGTTTCACCAGCCTGATGTACCGCCACATGTTCCGCGGCGCGCCACCCAGCGTGGCAAGCTTCGCCACGTACCCGATCCCGTGGCTGAGCGACCTTCCGTTCCTCGGCCGCATCCTGTTCCGCCACACCCTGCTGGTCTACGCCGCGTTCGCCCTGGCGCCGCTCACCTCGCTATTCATCTACCGGACGCAATTCGGCCTTCGCCTGCGCGCCGCGGGCGAGTTGCCGGCCGCGGTGGACACTGCCGGCGTCGACGTGCTGCGCGTGCGCTTCGTCGCCATGCTCCTGTGCGGGGCGCTGGCCGGGCTGGGCGGCGCCGCCCTCTCGATCGGCCAGTTGAACCAGTTCACCGACAACCTGACCGCCGGGCGCGGCTACATCGTGCTGGCGATCGTGCTGCTCGGCCGTTGGAACCCATACTGGGTCGCGGCCGGCGCCCTGTTCTTCGCCGCGTCGGACGCGTGGCAGTTGCGGCTGCAGGTGCTGGGGTTCGTCGTCCCGAACGAGATTCTGGGCATGATCCCCTATGTCCTGGCCATTGCCGCAATGGCCCTGCTGGTGCGGAGCGTCCGTATGCCCGCCGCCATGGGACGGCCGTATGGGCGCGAGTGATGCAATGGAGGACCCAGTCATGCCGGCCAGCGAAGCTCCGCGCCATGCCCCGCCACCGCCCTTCGTATCCACGGTGCGGGCAGACCCGTTCGTGTTCACCTCGGGCGTGATTGCGACGGACTACATGACCGGGCTGCCACCGGAGGCGCGGGTGACGCCAGGCCTGCCGCACTACGCGCTGCCGATGCATCTTCAACTCGACGCCATGCTCGGGCAGGCGAAGGCCGCTCTCGCCGTCGCGGGCGCGCGGATCGAGGACACGGTCTCGATCACGTCGTTCCTCACCGATGGCGGCCAGGCGCCCTATGCGCGCGAGATCAGGGGCAAGTATTTCAAGGCCAGTTCCGCCAGCACGGCCGTCATCGTGCGCGAACTGCCCGTGCGGGACGCGGTGACTGCGATGGACCTGATCACCCTCACTGCCGATAGTCCTTACCGGCCGGAACTGGTCAACACCGACCGGGCGCCCTTGCCGCCCAGCGGACGCTATCCGCAGGCGGTGAAGGCGGGGCCGTTCATTTTCACCGCCGGGCAGATTCCCACGGACTTCAAGCACAGCGTGGCGCCGGAAGCGCAGATCGACCCCAACTTCCCGTTCTTCGGCCGCAGCATCAAGAAACAGACCGCGTTCATCCTGCGCAACATCGGCGCCGTGCTCGAGGCCGCCGGCAGCTCGCTCGACCATGTCGTGAAGGCGATGGTCTATCTGCCGGACAGCAGCGACTTCCAAGGTTTGGACGAGGTGTGGCGCGAGGCCTTCCCCACGAACCCCCCAGCGCGAACGGTCGCCTCCGCCAAGACCCTGTTCCCGGATGCCCGGCTGGAGATCTGCACCATCGCGGTGACCGCCAACGGCGCGGTCTGCAAGGAAGTGGTTGCCACCGCCCGGGCGCCGGTCCCCTCGATCCACCAATCGCAAGCGGTCAAGGCTGGCAACCTTGTTTTCCTGTCCGGCTTGCTGCCGACCGATTTCAGGCAAGCGCTCGCCCCCGGCGCGCAGGTCGACCCGGCCTTGCCATTCCACGCCACCAAGCTGCGGCGTCAAGCCGAATACGTGCTGGACTGCGCCGACGCGATCCTGGCCGAAGCCGGGGCCGGGTTGGCGAACCTCGTCCGCTGGCAGGTCTACATGCCCGAGCTGGACGGATTGGCGGCGCTTCAGGAAAGCCTGGCGAGCCGGGCCGGCCCGGCGGTTCCTACGGGGACGGTCGTGGGTTCGTACGGACCGCTGATAATACCGGATTGCGGATTGCTGCTCGACCTCACAGCGGCGGTGCGATGATGCCGGAGCAACCCGTCCACCGCCGCATCGTGAACCCCGAAGCGCTGCCGGAGATCGCGAACCGGTTCTCCCAAGCCATAGTGCATGGGCCGCTCGTCTTCCTGGCCGGCATGATCGCCTCGGACTTTTCCACAGGGTTGGACCCGTCCGTGCAGGCGCCGCCGGGCCTGCCGTACAGCCGCGACACGGTGCAGGCGCAGACAGAGTTCGTGCTGCACCGCCAGGAACGAGTCGCCGCGGCTTGCGGGACCGATCTAGGCCGCGCCGCGCAGCTCTGGACCTTCCTCACCGATACTCGGCAGCAAGGATCGATGCTGCACGGGCGACAGCGCGTGTTGGGCGCGGGCGCCATGCCGGCGGCGACGACGATGGGGGTGCAAACGCTCACCGTGGCGGGTGGCGCCGTTGAGATCGACGCCATCCTGGCCGCCCCCGGAGCCGAGCGCGCGGTGATCACGGGGCGTGGTCTGCCACCGGCCCCCGAGTCCTTGAGGATGTCGCGCGCCGTTCGGGTGGGGCCCTACATCTTCGTGTCCAGCCTGGCTGCGGCCGACGAACGAGGCGGGCTGAGCGCCGCGGTGCGGGTGAGCGAAGGGCTGCCGTTCTTCAGCTCCGGGGTCAAGCAGCAGACCGGCCATATCCTGCGCACGCTGCAGGCCGTGCTGCTGGAGGCGGGCAGCTCGCTCGACTGCATCGTGAAGGCGCAGGTCACGTTGCCCGATCTCACGCAATTCGCGGCATTCGAGGAGGTGTGGCAAGAGGCGTTCCCGTCCGATCCGCCAGCGCGAACGATAATTCCGGCGCAGCTCTCGATCCCTGGTTGCCTGGTGGAGATCAACGCGATCGCCATCGTTCCCGACGGGGCCACGCATAAGCAGACCATCCACACGGACCGGGCGCCGACGCCCAGCATACACCAGCCGCAAGCCGTGCAAGCAGGCCCGTTCATCTTCCTTTCGGGCGTGATGGCGACGGACTGGAAGAATGGCGTGGCCACCGCGGCGCGGAAGGACCCGGAGTTCCCCAACCATGACAGCGACATCCGGAGGCAGCTCGGTCATGTGTTCGAGACGTCCGAGGCGATACTAGATGCCGCCGGCAGCTCCCTGCGGCAGCTCGTGCGCAGACAGGGTTTCTATCCGTCGTTCGAGGGCGATCTCCCGGCCGCCCGGGACCTTACGCTCGCGACGTTCGCGCCCGATCCGTCGCCCAGCACGCATGTCGCGCTCGGGACCGGACTGCTCGTGCCGGGCTGCCGCTATCTGTTCGATGCGGTCGCCGTGCCGAGCTAGCCATCATCGGAAGCGGCGAGCGACGGCGACCTGCGGGCGAAAGCGGGACTTGCGGCCCCGCGGGATCGGCGTCTGAATGCGTCGCTGCAATCGGAAGACCTGATGATGCGCCGAAGGACTGTCCTGACTGCGATTGCCGGCTCGCTCGCCGCGCCTCGCCTGGTCCGTTCGCAGCCGTTGCGCACCCTGCGTTTCGTGCCGCAAGCCGACCCGGCGATACTGGACCCGATCGTCACCACCGGGCTGGTGACACGCAACCACGGGTTCCTGATCTTCGACACGCTGTACGGCGTGGACGAGCAATTTCGGCCGCAGCCGCAGATGGTCGAAGGACATACTGTCGACAGGGACGGTTTGCTGTGGACCATGACCCTGCGGTCGGGGCTTCGCTTCCACGATGGCGCGCCGGTGCTGGGTCGCGACGTGGTGGCCAGCCTGCGACGCTGGGGCGCGCGGGACACGTTCGGCGGCTCGTTGTTCGCCGTGGTGGACGAACTGGCCGCGCCGGACGATCGCACGGTGACCTGGCGGCTGAAACGGCCTTTCCCGCTATTGCCGGACTGCCTGGGGAAGGTCGGCTCCGTCACCTCCGCCATCATGCCGGAGCGCCTGGCCAACTCCGACCCGGCCGCGCCGGTGAAGGAGATGATTGGCAGCGGCCCTTACCGCTTCGTGCAATCCGAGTACGTTGCCGGGTCGCGCGTGGTGTATGCGCGCTTCGATGGCTATGCGTCCCGGCCTGGGCCGTCCAGCCTGTTGGCCGGCGGCAAGCCGGTGCATTTCGACCGGGTGGAATGGCAGACCATCCCCGACCCGTCGACCGCCGCCGCCGCCCTGCAGCGCGGTGAGGTGGACTGGGTGGAGCAGCCGCTGACCGACCTGCTGCCCAAGCTGAAGTCGGACCGCAACCTTAAGGTGGAGGTGATCGACCCGACGGGCGCAGTTGGCGTGATCCGCTTCAACCAGCTCTACCCGCCGTTCGACAGACCGGAGGTCAGACGCATCGTGCTCGGCGCGGTGACCCAGGCGGAGTTCATGCAGGCGGTGGTCGGCGACGACAGCACGCTGTGGAAAGATGCGTGCGGCTTCTTCCCGCCCGGCTCGCCGCTGGCCAATGACGAGGGCATGACGGCGCTGACCGGGCCGCGCAACCTGGACGCCTCGGCCAAGGCGCTGCGTGCGGCTGGATACGACGGGCAACCGGTGCTGATGATGGCGCCGACCGACTTCCCCGCCATCAACGCCATGAGCGAGGTCACGCGCGACCTGCTGACCAAGATCGGCATGAAGGTCGACTACGTGGCGACCGATTGGGGGTCCGACCTGCGACGCATGGCGAACCGGGAGACGCCGTCGAAAGGCGGCTACAACCTGTTCTGCACATACTCCCCCGGCATCACCCAGTACAACCCGGCCGCCCACACCTTCCTGCGCGGCGCTGGCGACAAGTCCACCTTCGGCTGGTCCGTCAGCCTCCGGCTGGAGGAGCTGCGCGACCAGTGGCTGGCCGCGCCAGACGACGCAACCCGCCTGTCGCTGGCGCGGCAGATGCAGGCGCAGGCGTTCGTCGACGTGCCCTATGTGCCGCTGGGCCTGTTCTACCAGCCCACGGCGTATAAGCGCGACCTATCCGGCATCATCCAAGGGCCGCCGCTGTTCTGGAACGTGCAACGGGGCTGATTGGATGGACGAAGCAGAAGCCGTGCTGCATTTGGCCGCCACCTTGCTTCCGGGCGGGGCTGGCTTCCCGGCGGCGACCGCGACTGCGGCGCCCGACGTGCTGCTGCGGCGGCTGCGGGAGGCGGACGACGCGGCGCCGGCCAGACTGCTGGCCGCGCTGGCCGACGGTCGCCCGCTGCCCGACTATCCAGACGCCTGGGTGGACGCCGCGTGCCGGCTGGAGGCGCTGGAGCCCGCGCTGTTCACCGAGTTCCGCAAGCAGGCCTACCTCGCGTATTACGAGCAGCCTGAAGTGATCGCGGCGATCCGCGGCTTAGGCCATCCCTATAACGACGCGCCCTTGCCCGACGGCTACCCGGCGGCGCCGTTCGACCCGGCGCAGGACGCGCCGCGCCACCGCCGCGGACGGTGGGTGGATACGGAGGACGTCCGCCCCGTCAACCTCGGCGGGCTGGCGCTGGAGAGCCTGAAGTGACCAAGCCCGACCATACGGACATCCTGGTCATCGGCGCCGGCGCCAGTGGCGTGGTGAACAGCCTGACGCTGGCGCAGGCCGGGTTGCGCGTCGTCTGCCTCGACCAGGGCGGCTGGACCGAACCGGCGCGGCATCCGCATGGCGGCGCCGACTTCGTGCACCGCCGGTTCACCGACTGGAACCCCGAGCCGGCGATCCGCCGCGGCCCGGACGACTACCCGGTGCAGGGCGGCCAGTCCCACGCGCTGATGTGGAACGGCGTTGGCGGTTCCACCAACGTCTATGCGGCGCTGTGGCCCCGCCTTCGGCCGTCCGACTTCCGCAAGGGGCGGGAGCACGGTTTGGCGCCGGACTGGCCGATCAGCTACGCCGACCTGGCGCCGTTCTACGACGAGGCGGACCGGCTGGTCGGCGTCTCCGGCCTAGCGGGCGACCCGGGCATGCCGCCGCGACCGCCCTACCCATGCCCGCCGCTGCCGATGCGCGAGAGCGGGCGGGCCATGGCGGACGGGTTCGACCGGCTGGGCTGGCACTGGTGGCCGATGCCCGTGGGAACGATCTCCGAGCCGTACGACGGCCGCACGCCCTGCAACGGCTGCGGCAACTGCGCCTCCGGCTGCCCGCGCGGTTCCATGGCGAAGATGTCGTTGACGCTATGGCCGCGTGCGCTCGCCGCCGGCGTGCAGCTGCGCACGGGCGCACGGGTGGAGCGGATCGAGACTGGGCCGGACGGCCGGGCCACCGGCGCCGTCTACGTGGACCGCGCCACGGGCAGCCGGGTGCGGCAGACGGCGGACGTGGTGATCGTCGCCGGCAACGGGATCGGCTCCCCGCGCCTGCTTTTAATGTCTGCGAACGGGCGTCACCCGAACGGCTTGGCCAACGGCAACGACGTGGTTGGCCGCCACCTGCTGCACCATACGCTGGTCGCGGCCGAGATCTGGGTCAATGAGCCGATCCGCAGCTATATGGGCAATTCGGGCGCCATCATCAGCAGCGAGTTTGCCGAGACGAACACGGCGCGCGGCTTCGTCAATGGGTTCAACTTCAACGTAACCCGCACCGGCCCGGCGGGCGCCGCGGCGATCGGCGCCTTCGGACACCGGCCGGCGCCCTGGGGCGTGGCGCATCACGACTACTTCGCCCGCCATTTCGGTCACAGCTTCGGCGCCTACGCCATTGGCGACGACCTGCCGCAGCCCGGCAACCGCGTCACCTTGTCCGACAGCGAGACCGACAGCGACGGCTTGCCCGCGGCCCGGCTGCACTACCAGCCGCACGAGAACGACCTGCGAATGATGCATTTCGGCATGGAGCGGCTGCGCGACTTGGCTCGCGGCGTCAACGCCTTCGACATCGCGGTGACCGACTACTTCGAGAATGGGGTTTACCGCACGCCGGCCTGGCACATGCTGGGCACCTGCCGCATGGGCGCCGACCCAGAGACCAGCACGGTCGATCGCTGGCATCAAGCGTGGGAGGTTCCTAACCTATACATATGCGATGGCAGCAGTTTCGTGACCGGCGGCGTGGTCAACCCGACCAGCACCGTCACCGCGCTGGCCCTGCGCTGCGCCCGCCGGATCGCGGACGATGTGGGCAGTCCAGGGCCTCACAGGCGGCGTAGCAACGGGATAGCCATGCACCGCGGGAGGGCCGCGAATTTCGGGATCGCTGACAAGACATGCACGCGGTTATAGCGGTCCGGCCCGTTGCGTTCACAATCCTCTTCACGGTCGACGATGGTGATCGAGCCGTTGGGGAGGTTTTAGGCGACTGATTCCGCGGACAAGTTCATCTCGTCCGCGTAGAAAACTTTGCTTGCTTCGACGAAGATCGCCTGCTCGGCTTCGCTGGCGAAGCCGAATTCAGCCGATCCGTCCAGAATAGCCGCGATGGTGTGCACGCGGCTGGCTGCTCAGCGGCGACGCGTCCGACCCGAGCTTGTCGAGCAGTGCTTTCGGGGCGAAATCGGCGACCCTTAGCCGCGTCGCTTTCCCGTCCTCGACGTCCCAGTGCTCCGAGATCAGACCGTTTTATTGGTTCCGCGCACGCCGATGTCGATGAAGGCGACGACGTGTCCGCCTTCGGCGGTAAGGCTCTCGTAGCGCATCCCCGCGAAATCCAGGATGGTGGCGACACGCGGCAGCAGTTCCGCATATTGCTCCCGGTCGAACCGGCCGCCCAGGGAAGATAGCCCGGCGCCTGCAACTCAAAGTTGGCAGCAAGGCGCTGTTTGAAGCTGGCGACGTCGCTCTCGCCCCATTCCCTGTAAATGGCCGTGACCAGGTCGGGCGCTTGTTCGATGTCCTGCATGGCGCACGTAGGGGAGCGCGTTACCGGGCTGTTGTCCGGTATCGGTTCATGGTGGATTGGACGAACCTGCGCCAAACGGGCGTAGCGGCCGAGCGATGTCGACGCCGGTCTGGCAACCACTCGGTTATGGCCGCTTGCAGCAACCGAGCTCCTCGGAGACCACGCTCGCAGCTGGCGCGGATCATCCTCCGGCTCCCGACGAGGAGCGACGTGAGCGATTTGTGGGCTCACCTGAGACTGCACGGTCGAGGCCGGAGCTAAACTGGTCATCACGCGTTCCGAGCAAAAGCCATATCTCGCCGGCGCAGGGATCGAGCGCCGCAACCGGAGACAGGGGATGGACGCTGGATGTGTCAGCAGGGTCATGAGCGGGTGCTTCCGTGCGCGTCAGGCGCCCACGCTCGCGGCGCCCATGTTGTCCGGCGCGCCTATTGCGTTCACGCGCTTGCGGTGCGACGAGCCCAACCATGGCCGCGCGGGCCCAGTGGGATAGCAAGCACTCGATCGCACGTTTGGCCGCAGAGTGCAGCCTGTCGAGCAGCCACTTCGCCACGGCATTCAAGGCAGCGTTGGGACTCGCACCGCATCGATGGCTTATGCACAAGCGCGTGGATCGCGGATGCGAGCTTCTCACTCACACGCAGCTGGAACTCGCCGAGATCGCCGTCCTGTGTGGCTTCGTCGACCAAAGTCGCTTTTCCCGAGTCTTCGCAAAGGTCACGAAGCAGAGCCCTGGTCGGTGGCGGCGTCAGCGAGTGTGAGCATTGTAGACGGTCTCGCATTTGTCTTCCGGCGGGAGGGGGAAGGGAGGGAAGATGATGTTTGCGGCAGCCGAACCTCAAATTATGGTGGCGGCCAACCGGGAATAGACCGTAACGTGCACGACATGAATGGCGGACCCGCTTAGCGGAGATTCGGCGTCGAAATGAGTTTGGACTTCCAATCGTGACGTTGGGGCATGACTCGTCCCGCTGCGTACGCGTGGTGCCCGGGCGAGACTTGCGGGGCACTCCGGTGTTCGCCGTGCTCGTTAAGCAAAGCTTCCGCTTCTATCCGGATGGCAGCGTTGATCCTGTAAAAGAAGTGGCGCCCTGGCGGGAGCAAGACGAACACTGGGGTGACCCGGCCACCACCAGCACGAAGTGCGAGAAGGAAGTCGCCCCGTTCAAGCCCTGTACGGACATTGTGGTCAACTGCGATGCTTACGCTCCCGAACCGGAGGTGAGCACTAGCTTCCGGATCGGTCTACGAGTGGGGGAATACTCCCGTCAATTGCAGGTGACTGGGGAGCGATCGTGCTTGTTCCATGGTGACGAACGTCCGGAGTTCAGCCCGCCGCAGCCCTGCACGATGATACCCGTCACCTACGAGCGTGCGTATGGCGGCATTGCCCCGACCGAAAACGTGGCCGGGCTTGCTTACCCTCGCAACCCAGTCGGGTGCGGCTTTGCCGTTGCGGGCGGAAGCCGGGGAGCAGACGAGCTCAGGCTTCCCAACATCGAAGATCCGGACGATCTAATCACTCCGGAGCGCATGCTGGCTGCCGGCGTAGGAGGCTGGAGCCGCCAGCCGCTGCCAGGCGGCCTGGGCTGGGTCGGTCGTGGTTGGTATCCCCGGATGATCCACGCCGGCACGCTACCCCCCTACCTGGATTGCGGCACCCGCACGCGTGAGGAGGTGTTGGGCCTCGCTCCGATTGATCACGTTGCACTCGCTTGGCAATTTCGCCTGCCCGGCTACACCCCCGCGTTCGAGAACGGCGCGTCGCGCGGGCTTGCGGTGCCGCACCTGTCAGGCGGCGAGCAGGTGCAGCTCGGGCGTTTGACTCGGGAACCACAGAGCGCCTTTCTGTTGCCCGAGCGGCGCCCGCTCATCGGGTGCGACCTCGGTTGGGGAATGCGCCCGCTTGACGTCGTGCTGCATACGCTCGCGATCGACGCACGGCGGGGATCTTTCGACCTGGTGTGGCGTGGGGCCCATCCGTATCCCGGGACGGCATGGTTGCCGGAGATGCGCCGGCTCGACGTGACTGTGACATGACCGCGCGTGCCGCCGAGCACCGGATGGTGCTGCCGGGACAGACGCCAGAAGGCGAGCCGATTCTGTGCGTACTGTTCAAGCGCAGCTACCGGCTGCGCAGCAACACTGCCGCCGCCCGACTGGAGCATGCCCGCCCTCTGGTGAGCGGAGACGTTTACGTTGGCGAGCCGGCACGGAGCCCGGTCGCCTTCGAGACTGACCTGGTCCCGTGGAAGGTCGCGACCGATATCGTGGTCAACGCCACTGCCTACGCGCCGGATGCAAAACCGACATACGATCTCGTCGCGAGCGTGGCTGTGGGCCGGCACCGCAAGGACGTGTTGGTGACCGGTGACCGTGCTGCGCAGCACCGCCCTGCCGGATCGCCGGTGTTCTCGGAGCCGGTGCGGTTCGTGAGCCTGCCGCTTAGCTACGACCGCGCCTATGGCGGCGTCGATGTCCGGTCAGACCCCTCCATGGCGGCGACTTTTCTGCGCAACCCGGTCGGCCGCGGTTTCGTCGTTCGGAACGAACGGGAGGCCGTGGATGGACTGCCGCTGCCGAATGTCGAAGATCCGGCGGACGTGTTGACTGGGGAGCGTCTCTGCTGCGGGCACATCAAAGATTGGGAAGCGCAGCCGATGCCGGACGGACTCGGATGGTTCGCGCGCCACTGGTGGCCTCGTGCGCAGCTGGCGGGAACGATGCCAGGCGACAAGGCGCTAGAAGCCACCCTAAGGCGCGCATACGCAAAGGCGATCCCGGCCGGATTGCGGAGCCAGTATGCGCAGACCCGCGTGCGGGCGATGGACTTCCGGTTCTTCAATGGCGCGTCCCGCGGGCTGGTGCGCCCGTTCCTTGCCGGCGACGAGGTGCTGGCCTTTCGGAACCTGCATCCCGCTGGCGACGTGGTCGCCCGGCTACCGGGCGAGCAACCGCTAGTCGGACTCGATTATGGCTCCCCGACAGCGCCACCGGCAGTGGCCGCGTTGCTGCACACGGTCATGATCCGCCTGGACGAGCTGGAGGTGGACCTCACCTGGCGGGCGGCCTTTCCGTATCCCGGACTGGACTGGCTCGTGCACATGCGCCGGCTGGACGTGTCGGTGACCTGAACGGGGATCGTAAGCATGGCGCTATATCCAGCGGCAAAACTAATGGACTTGGTGATTGGCATCGACATGCACGCGGTGGCGCCCGTTCCCGGCATTCCCGTGCACGCCTATGTGGGGCCGGTGTACCTTTGGAGCACGCCGACCTTTCCCAGCACGAACGTCTTCATCAATGGCATGCCAGCGCTCTCGGTCGGTGCGCTCGGCTATTTCGCCCACATCCCGCAAGGCGTGCCCGTACCGCCAACGCCGACCAACATGGGGTATTGGAAGCGCTACCTTGTAAACATCCCCATGGTGCTGGTGCTGACCATGCTGACGATCATGGCCAACATGGCCATTGCCGGCATCTCGGCGATGATTCCGAAGCCAAAAAGCGCCGAGAACTTCATCAAGGACGTGACCGGGATAGACACGACGAGCAAGGCGGCCACCTGGCAGTCGATCAAGGGCAGCTTCTCGGCCTACACGAAATGGCAGACCTGGGTGAAGCTGCTGATGCCGCCGCTGCCGTATCCCGGGGCGCAGGGCTCGGTGGCGGTCGGCAGCCCCAACGTGACGGTCAACGGCGGCCCGCTCGCGTTCGTGGCCCCGCTGATGGCCACGTCCTGCAGCGACATACCAGTGGTGCCGAACGCAAACACCCTGGGGTTCAGCAACGTGCTGGTCGGCGTCAGCATCGCGGACATGCTGCGCGGCATCGCCGTCTCGACCGCGCAACGGGGCGTAGCCGCGGCGGTGCAGGCGGGGGTGGACAAGTTGGGCAGCAAGGACCAGAGGACTTCGACCGAGAGTCCGCATTGACTGTCGCTTCGCCGTCGCCGGGCAAGCCAGGCCGGGTCACCACGGGGCACCCGGTGGACGTAGCTTCCGGCTCGGTTTACACGGCCTGGACCGACATCGCCCTGCGGGGCTACGTTCCGGTCCGCTGGCGGCGGTTTTACAATTCAGCGAACCCCAGGCGGACACCCAATGGCGTAGGTTGGTCCACCTTGTGGGACATGGAGCTGCGGCGCCATGCCACCGAGTTCAGCCTGATCGACGATGAAGGCGTCGAGATAACGCTGCACGCCGCCGGGCCGGGCCAGTTCAGCAATCCTGGCGCGGAGATGGAACTCGAGTCGCGCGAAGATCAGCTCGTCGTCAATCATTGGCACCATGCGCAACGTTACGTGTTCGACAGGCTGCCGAATGCGCCGGATTGCTACCGCCTTACCGCTGTGGAGAACATGGCGGGGGACCGAGTGTTGGCGCTCTACAGTCAGGATGACCGGCTAGCCGAGATAGCCATGCCGGGCCGTCGACTGGTGATGACCTATGACGGTATCGGGAATATCGCCGCGCTTGATCTCTTCGACCACCGTGGCGCGCGCTTTCCGGTAGCGCAGTTCCGCCACGACGGAGCCGGCCATCTCGTCGAGGCGACCGACGCTTGCGGCGGGCGGTTGACCTATGCCTACGATGACGCTTCGCGCCTGGTTCGAGAGACCAACCCCAACGGTGGATCGTTTTATTTTCGATACGACAAGCGCGGTCGCTGCTGCGGCACCTGGGGCGACGACGGCTATCTGGGGCGAACGCTTCAATACGACGCCACTACCCGCACCACCGTGGTTGAAGACACGCGCGGCGCACGGACATCCTACGTCTTTGACGAGGCAAACCGCCTCATCCGCCAGGTCGACCCGGATGGTCAAGTTTCCCAGACCTTGCGTGCGGCCGGCACGGTCCAGAAACTTGATCCTCTGGGGCACGTCCAAACTCTCGTATTTGACGAAGCTGGGCATCTGACAAGGCAATTGGACGGCGCGGACGCGGTGTCTGAATGGGCCTACAACGTGCGCCATCAGCTCACCCATGAGATCGATGCGGATGGGGGCCAGTGGCGTTACGAATATGACGAGGCCGGTGGCCTAAGCCGGGCGATCGACGCAGGCGGCCACGAATGGATCATCCGGACCAACGCTCATGGCGCAATCAGCGAGGTGGTCGACCCCCTCGGTGGTTGCACGCACTACGAGTACGACGATTTCGGGAACAGAACGCTTCGACGTAGCCCCATCGGAAAGGTGACGCACTTCGGATACGATGTCTTCGGTCGGCTTCGAACGATGAGGACGCCTGCCGGCGTCCTGTTCGAGTATGATTACGATGCCTGTGGCCGGCTAACAGAATTGCGTTCAGCCGCGCGTGTCGTCCAGAGAATGGGTTATGATGCCGGCGGCAACTTGACTGTCGTCGACCGCCCCGGCGCGCGACGCGTCACCAACCGCTACAACCCGTTCGGACTGCGGTTGGCGCAGTTCCAGGGCAGATCGCCGCGAGCCTCCGCCACTTGGGTCTATGACAGGGAAGCCGCGGTTACACGCTTCCAAGACGGCGGCGGGCGCGGAGCGGACAACAGTTACGACCATCATGGCCGGCTGTGGCGTCGCCGATACGACGACGGCAGCGAGGACGTCTATTCCTATGACGCGATCGGACGGGTGATCAGGCTGGATCGCGACAGTGCCGCTATCGAGTTTTCCTACAACGCCGCTTCCCGCCTAGCCGAGAAGCGGCTGCCTAACGGCAGTGTCACGAGTTTCGTCTACAACAAGCGGCGCCAGATGGTGGGCGCACGAAACGAACATTCCGAGATCGAGCTAGAACGGGACTGGGCGGGCCGCGTCGTGCGAGAGACGCAGAACGGGCTCACCTGTCGGCATGTGATCGACGCCCGCGGCTGCCGGGTCGGCACTACGTTTGCCGATGGGACGAAGGTTGGGTTCGCCTACGACGCCTCGCGGGAACTGGTCAGTGCTTCGATCGGTCCAGCGCTGTCCCACAGCTTCGGCTCGACCGGCTTGACGACCTCGCACGACTTTCCGAATGGCGTACGGGAACAGCTCGAGCTCACGATGCGCAACCTGAAGTTGCGCCAGCGTGCCTTCCCGCGCGGCAACCCGTTCTCGGCGGTGATCGACCGCGAGTACCAGCTCCGACCCGACGGCACAATCGTCGGCATCTCTGAACCAAGCGGGCCCGACTTGGCGTTCGGCTACGACGAGAACGGGTGGCTTATCTCAGCTACCCCGGACAACGGGTCGCCGGAACTTTGGACCTACGATCCCTCGGGCAACCTCGTCGCGACGCGCAGCGGCAACCGCAGCTTCGACGCTAAGAACCGGATCACAGCTGCCGACGGCCAGCCCTACCGGTTCGACGCCAAGCGGCGCAGCTTATCCTTCCTTGAACATGGTCAGCAGACCGAGTTGCTGTTCGATGCGGAGGACAGGCTGCGTTTCGTTCGCCGGCCGAACGCCCCGGTTGTCGAGTACCGCTATGACGCCCTCGGGCGCCGCATCGCCAAGCTAATCGGCTCCGCCGAGCGCAGGTTCCATTACGATGGCGACCGGATAGCGATGGAGATCGATGCGCAGAGCGGCGAGGAGCATCTATACGTCCACCGGCCCGGCAGCTTTAGACCGCTCTCGAAGCGGGTCACGGACGATAAACGGTGCAAGCCCGCTGAATGGTATCACTACCACCTGGACCTGCGGGGAGCGCCGCTGGCCTTGTCGGGTGCGCGGGGCGAGGTTGCGTGGCGGGCAGAGTGGACCCCGTTTGGTGCAACCAGGGTTGTCGTTGGCGATCTCTCCTTAAACCCAATACGGCTGCCCGGGCAGTACGCCGACCTGGAAACCGGTCTCAGCTACAACAGGTTTCGCTACTACAATCCGGACCTCGCCTGTTACCTGACCGCCGACCCGATCGGATACAATGGCGGTGTCAACCTTTTCCGCTATACGCGCGACCCGTTTGGCCAAGTCGACCCGCTCGGCCTAGATTGCGGTGATCCGAACCGCGTTCATCTCTACCACGGCACGTTGGACGAAGACGCGTTGCGAGCATCGGGCTTCAGGACGACGGACAAGTATGGCGGAGAAGCCGAACCGCCGTATGTCTGCGTTTCCACCGACCCCGCAGCAGCGAGGGATGCAATCGACCCCAACACAAGGTATGATGCGCAATATCCGGACGGTCGCCCGGCCGTGCTGTCCGGGTCCATGTCGCAGGGCGAGTACAACGGCCTCATCGCAAACGGAGACCTTTCCACGAACAACTACAACGGCTTCGGACACAACCTTGGCGGAACGTCCGAGACGAAGGCGGAGACCCCAGCCGGCGTCGCCGCACTCAATCGGGCTTTCGGATTGCCGGGTGGATAGTGGAGGACAGCCGAGCATGCAGTGGGTGAGCTGCGGGGACCTCGCTGGGGAAGACGTCACGGCCGCGTGCGCTGATGGCACGGCGGGTGTTTTCGTGACCACGCGCTCCGGCCTCCTGCTTCGCGCGGCCTGGGGCGAGGAACCTGTAGTCTTGGCGCGTGCTGACGCCGCGCTGTTCGGGCTTGCGGCCGCAGACGGGAACGTGGCGGCTGTAGGCGCTCGCGGCTGCTTGCTTTGCGGGTCGCGCGCGGGGGTACGACGCTGGGACATCGCGGCCGAGGCGCGGCTGACCAGCATCGTTCCTCGAGGCCGTGGAGCCTGGCTCGCCGCTGGCGCCGTGGGCCACAGGACCGGGGTTTTGTTTTCAGGACAGGAAGGCGACTGGGTCCGAGTCGGCGCTGACGTGCGCCTTGAGGAAGTCTTGGCGCTTGCTGCCGATGGCGAGGGTGGAACCTGGATCGCTGGGGCCCGTGGTCTGCTGGCGCGGGTCGTCGACAGCACGCTGGAGAGCAGGCCTTCCGTGACCGCTCATCCGCTCCGGGCGGTCGCGGTCACGGCCGGGGGTGGCTATGCCGGCGGAGGCGGCTGGGCGGAGAACATGCCGATTCTGTTGAGGATCGACGGAAAGACGACAACGCCTCGCCTGTCAGCCGGTGGCGACCGCATAGTTGTCGGCCTCGCTCTAGACGACCAAGACGTCTGGCTCGCGGAGATGAAATCCGACGGACAAGGCTGGCATGGCGCGATTGGCCTGCACGGCGCGTCGGGCCTTTCAAATACAACTGCCTTTCCAGGGCAGCGCATCCACGGGCTCGCCCGTGTAGGCGACTGGCTTGTTGCCTGGGGCGCTCCCGGATTCCTCGTGCGTGCGCCGATCCCAGGCCGTCGATCGTCGTCGACGACCTGATGCGGCCTCACGGGTTCAGCATCACCATCCCGCCCTTGACGGTGTTGGTCGCAGACCCGTCAGACAGCACGATCGATCCCTTGATCTCGTGCTCCTGGTCCGCGTGCGACCTGACGGCGCCGCCACTGATGCTGACGGACTCCGAGCCGTTGATCGCGATGTTTTTTCCCTGGATGGAGATGCTGCCATCGGACTTCATCACGATCATGCTTGCGCCGACGTGGATGGTGATCTCCGTCGCAGCGTCGACCAGGATGTCTGCGCTGGTGGATTGCAAGGTGCTCTTGTTCTTGGACGTGCGCGAGGCGGTGTTCGCGGCGACAGAGTGGGCGTAGGCGCCCGTCGTCACCGTAATCTTCGTGTCCTTGTGGATCGTTTCAGTGTGGCTGCCGGCCTGGATGGCGATGGTCCGGTTCCCTGTTTTAACTGTCTCGTTGTAGTCGTGGGTGACCGTGACGTTGGTGTCCTTGGTGGCGTGGATGCGAACGTCCTCGCGTCCCTTCTTGCCCTCCATAACGATCTCGTTGCCGCTGTGATCTCGAATGGCGCTCTGCGTCTTGTCGCCGGGCAGACCGATCGCCTGCATGTTCTCGCCGTTGTAGACGCGGCCAGTCACCAACGGCCGGTCAGGATCACCGTCCAGGAACGAGACGACGACCTCGTGGCCAATGTGCGGGATGAAAACGCCGCCCCAGCCCGGACCTGCGGTGTTCTGCGACACTCGGACCCAGCATGAGCTGGTCTCGTCGCCCTTTCCTCGCCGGTCCCAGTGGAAGAGCAGCTTGACCCGGCCATGTTTCTCCGTGTGGATAAGCTCGCCTTTCAGGCCGACGACCCGCGCGGTCTGGGGGCCGTGAACGATGGGCCACGGCGTCACCCGCTCCGGGCGCCAGGGCGGTTTAGCGGGTACGGCGACGAACGTGTTGGCGTAGCTCGGCAGCTCGCCTACGCCGCTATAGCCCTCCATGTCTCGGCATCGGTGCGCCACCCGCACCAGGATGTATTCCTGGCTCCGTTCCGCCTCCATTGGGTGATTGGCCGTGGTGACTTTCCCCCCAGCACGGAACGTGGCGTGGCTGCTCGCTCCCTCGACGGAGTGGATGCGCGCCTCGTCCTCTTCCATGCGCGTGCGGGTTAGGAAGCGGCCGTAATCAAGTGTCGTGTAGCCTGCCGGGAAATCGAAAATCTCGAAGTCCTTCGCCCGCGGCTGGTCGTAGATGGTGCTCTCCCGCGTCAACAAGTCGAGCGACGGGGTCTTGAAGGCGAAGTCACTCTGGGCGTGGCGGCCGGGCCGAAACCTTTCAGAAAGCCTCCAGTGCGCCACCGTGTTCGTCTCATTCGCGTTGAATGTCACGTCCCGCTCTGTGACGAAGCGGAAGGCGAGATTGTTATCGGCTATAACCATCACATGCCGGCCCGGCTCATGTCGGAAGAAGTAGCAAATTCCGAGCTTTTCCATCCAACGCGACAGAAAGGCATGTGTGGATTCGCGATACTGCACGCAGTAATCGAGGCGATCATACCGCTCGATGAGTCGGGTCTCAAAGTCTTTAAGACCGTATTCTCCGAATACCTTTTCGATGATTTCGGGAAAGGTCAAGTTCTGGAAAATTCGGCTGTCGGCCGTACAAGTCAACAACCAAAACCAGGACACGATCTGCGCCCGATACTCACGCAGCCCCCGCGCGTTGACCGTTCCGACCGTAAACTGATTAATGACGCCGTTGATTGGCTCCGGCGCGGCCAGACCATACCTCAACCATATCGTGGCTGCGCGTCCAACCATGCTCCTGGGCTCTATGGCCAAGTCGTCGGAATACAATGTAGCCTCGAATAGAAAGCCGTTCGAGATAGTCTCATCGCCGACCAACTCGACGATGTATGGCCTGCCGCTTCCCAGGTGCGTATCGATTGAGATAAGCCGCCGGTCGGCTACGTCGCTCATCTGCTTCTCTCCCGATCCGTCATGCGTCGATCATACACTGGGCAGAGTCTCTGCATGCAAGACCGCTCTCCGGCGGCACATTGCGGCTCACGCTTTGGCCAGCTGCTAACGTGCCTACACCGGAACGTTGCGCCGGCGCCACCGCTGATCGGTCCGGCTTCAGGCAGCTTACGTTGTCGGTTGTTGTGAGGCCGTCCTGGGCCGCGACCTGCGCTTGCACAGCTGGCGGCGACAGAATGTCGGCTGTCGCGATGGCGGGTCTCTTATCTGTAGCCGAGCTTAAACGCTCGTGTGAGCGGTCATTTCGGCATGCGGCAGGCCGCCTCGAGATCGGCCGGTTCTCCCGCGTGCGACTCGACGCAGGTGATCGCCTCGCCGATCGAGCCGAAGACCCCAAGGTCAGTGCCGCGTGCGCACTCCCACACCAATATACCTGTACCCACCCGGGCCAGCCCCCAACTGGCCCATTGGGCAGCCGGCTTGTAAACCTGGGCGAACTCGCAATCCGGCACGTCGCCCACCGATCCAGCATCGTGGATGACGGTCCGCAGCCGCCTTAACCTTGCGCGGCCGATCTGCCATCGGAGGAACTCCTTGCGATCCTGGCTGGAGAACCTTGCGCCGCGTGGAGCCGACATCGGGAAAGGAATGACCGTACCCATTGCGCCACCAGTCTAGTTGTTGCGTAACGGTATGGCCGATTGACCGCCGCTGTATGTGACGAAGATCACACTCGATCGTTGACTTAGCGGCATTAGTGGCAGAGCGTTTGCGTGCCATCGAGGCCGCCGACACCCGCCCGGCACTGCGTCCGGCAGAGCGACGCCAGCTCGCAGTGATGTTTGTCGACCTGGTCGGGTCAACTGCGCTGAGCGAGAGGCTCGATCCGGAAGAACCGTGTCAGGTCATAACCGACTATCGAAATCGCGGTCGGCCGCATCGTTGCTGACACCGGAGGGTTCATCGCACGGTATGTCGGAAATGGCGCTCTGATTCACTTCGGCTACCCGGACGCCGGAGAAGACGATCCAGAACGGGCGGTGCGCTGCAGTTGCAAGTCGCGGCGCAAATCCGGACTTCAAACCCTTTCTGCCAAATTGGCGGTGCGGGTCGGTGTCGCCACCGGAGAGGTCGTCGTGGAGGACGCAGCTGGGTCCCGCGCGTCCAATAGCGCACGATCTTGAAGAGGTCAGGGGGTCCGTCGCCAGGTAAGCGATCACAAGAAGCCGCTCAGGACGCTTGGTGGTTCGCATCGACCGACTTCATGAAGTCTGCCGATCCAAGGCGGGTACGGTTATCCATCGAAGCGGATTGCAGGCTGCTCGAGTCCGGCTTCCACCAGCGCACGCAGGGCCTCTGGATCAACCAAGATGAGAGCGGCGCGGGCTCGCCTTACAAAGCCGGCCCGGCAAAGCGCCGATAGTTCGCGCGAGACCGTTTCCCGCCGGGCGCCGATCCGGGCAGCCAATTCCTCTTGGGTCGGCGGTGGCGTGAGAACACGGGTCCTGTCCGGACGCGGTCGGCCAAGGCGAAGCAGTTCGGCTGCTAGCCGCATTCGTATGGGCAGGGTCGCGTACTCCAGCAGCCGATAGGTTTGGCTCCGGATTTTCGCGGTCAGCCGGCGCATCAGACGGGCGCCGATCTCAGGGGCCGCAAAAGCCACGCCCAGGAACGAGGCCGCCGGGACGATGCAAAGGCGTGAGAACACCAACGTCTCAACACGAGCCGAGCGGGGCACGTTGTCGATCGCAGACATCTCTCCGACAAACTCGCCAGCGTGCAGATCGCCAATGATCAGCGTCCTTCGCCCGTCCGCCGTTCGCACCAGGACGCGCACGCTTCCCTGGAGCACAAAGAAGACATCCGTCGTGGCGTCATCGAAGTCGATAATGGCTTCGCCAGGGCCAGCGCTGACCCATCGGGCGGCGGCGACCAGCGCAGCGAAAGCTGTGACGGGCGCCCCTTGCAGCAAAGCAACTCGCGCTAGACTGTCCGGCGCCGGCGGGGCCAACTGAACCATCTCGAAATGATCTCCGGTCCGCCGCACGGGAACAGCCTGCAAGTTTGGCCTTCCGGGCTGTGACTGAACACACGGCGCTGCGACGGTGACCACTCTAGCCACGGCTCGTGGCGCCCGGCAATCCGAACGAGGGAGATGGCCGAACTGCGGTGGCCTACTGACCCATGCAACACAGTCACGTGTAGGTGAAACCTCCCGGTGATTCTCCGACGCAGAGGCAAATCGATGAGCTGAAACGACTTGGTGTGAGTTGACACGAGCGCAGCCTTTGTCGGACTGCTCGCCGGGGGCTGTCCGCGCCTCCGGTCGCCACCCAATTGGAGATCAGCCATGCCGCCACATCCTTCCGATAGTGGACCAATTCGCTTCGGCGTCTACTTGTCGCCGGGTGCGGCCGAGGTGGCGGTCGCCTGTCGCTCCCTTCCCGGCGTAGAAGTGGTCCAGCTCGATGGCCCGGACGCACTGCAAGCGGCCCTGCCCGGGCTGCACGCCATGGTGCTGCAGAACGGAAGCTACCACCCGGCCGTCGCAGCCGCCGCGGCGGGATCCCCCCGCCTTCGCTGGATTCAGTCGGCGGCGACCGGAGTGGACGCGTTCGCCCGCAACGGCATCCCCGCCGACGTTGTCCTGACCAACGCGGCGGACGTATGGGCGCCGTCCGTGGCCGATCACGCGATGGCGTTGTTGCTGGGCTGCCTGCGAGACCTGCCGAGCTGCGAACGCGACCGGCAGGATGGGCGCTGGGACCGCGCCAGTCATCTGACCCGCCTAGGCGGCCTGACAGGGCGCCGTGTGCTGGTGGCGGGCTGGGGCGCCATCGGCCAGGCGATCGGCCGCCGTCTGCACGGGTTCGATGCGCAGGTGATCGCGCTGACGCGGCGGCCGGAGCGTGTCGCGCCGGCGCCGCACCTGCACCGCGTGGCGGCGCTCGACCAGCTGCTGCCATGCCTTGCCGATGTAGACGCGGTTATCCTGGCGCTGCCGCTGACGCCCGAGACGCGACACCTCGTCGGGGCGGACGCGATCGCCGCCCTGCAGACGAACGCGGTGCTGGTCAATATCGGCCGCGGCGAACTCGTGGACGAGGCGGCGCTCGTAGCGGCCATGCGGCGGGGCCACTTGCGCGGCGTAGGGCTCGATGTGGCGGCGCAGGAGCCGCTGCCGCCCGAGAGCCCGCTCTGGTCGTTGGAACGAGCGATCATCTCGCCCCATATCGCCGGTTTCGACGATGGGCGGTCGTTGGCCCGCCTGGCCGCGCTCTGCAGGCAGAACCTCGAGCGATTCTGTCGCGGTGACGAATTGCTGAGCTTGGTGCAACCGCCGGGGCATGACATGGGATGATGGAGCGCATCAATAGTCGAACGCCGAGTGGAATTTGCGCTGCGAACTCGCCGCCTGCCGCGAGCTCGTGGACTCTAAGGCACGTCAGGTCTGGCGATGAGCCATATCTCAGTCCGGCTGCCCGGCGACGTGCACCACTTCGTTGTCAGCCGTTTCGGCATGCTGTTCGATGAGATAGCCGCCTAGTCGCTGCTCCAGGTCGGCCACGCAGGCGACGTGATTGTCGAGGCGCAGAAGCTCAACCCCGCCGGCTTCGTAATCTACATCGCGATCCACATGGTGCGGCCGAAACTGGCTTTCGTGCTGCGCACCCATACCCGGGCCAGTAACGCTATCGCGTAGGTCGCCGGTCCGATGCTGCGGACGCTCGCCGGCCGAATTCGTTGAACCAGCGGCCCTCATGACAATCTGGGACGAGCGCCGAACAGGCGATGCATCACGGCCGAGGCGATCAGCACAACGAGCATCATCATGATGCCAAGCACGAAGAGCGGCTGGTAGGGTCCGGAGGCGGAGTAGTCGTAAATCGCCGTGGTGATCACGGCGGTGCGTCCGACATACAGGAAGATGGCGGTCGACAGCTCCCGGAACGACGCGATGAAAATCAGCAGCCAGGACGACAGCAGGAAGCCGCGCAGCAACGGCGCGTTGATGCTCCACAGCACGCGCAGGCGGCTGGCGCCCAGGATGAGGCCGGCGTTCTCCAGGTCGACGTTCAACGCGCCGAACATCGACACTCCGTTGGTGTACGCGATCGGCAGGAACTGCGTGGCGAAGGCCACGACGAGGACCCAGGCGGTGCCGATCAGGCGGAACGGCGGGTGGGAGTAGGCCGCGTAGAACCCGATCGCCAGCACCACGCCGGGCACGACGAAGGGCGAAAGGGCGATGAAGCCCAGCGCGGCGCTGCCGGGGACCAGGCGCCGGGCGCGGGCGTAAGCGACCAGGGTGGCGACCACAAGAGCGATCGTGGCCGCGCCCGAACAATACAGCAGGCTGTGCTGCAGCGCCGTGCTGGCCGCATCGCCGCGGAACAGCGCCAGGTAGTACCAGTGCAGCGTCAGGTTGCCCGGCGCCAGCAGGCCTTTGCCCCACACGTCCACCAGCGAGACGCCGGTCATCGCCGCGTACGGCAGCACCACCGCCAGCATTGGCGCCACCATGGCGACGGCGAACGCCGGCCAGCGCCAGCGCCCGAGCGACATGCGCCGCGGCGCGCCGGCCTTGCCGGTGATCAGCGTGTAGGAAGCCCGCCCGAGCAGCCGCCGCTGGATGACGAGGAGCAGAGCCGTGACGAACAGCAGCGGGATGCCGAAGGCCGCCGCCTCGCCGACGCTCGGCGGGAACGAGGAGAAGAACGAGAACAGGTGGATCGTGATCACCGGCACTCGCGCCGGAATGAGCAGGAAGGCCGGCACGCCGAACGACCCGACCGTCTCCAGGAAGGCCAGGATGAAGCCCGACAGGATCGCCGGCAGCGCGAGCGGCAGGGTGATCGACCAGGTGATCCGCGTGATCGGCGCGCCCAGCGTGCGCGCGGCGTTCTCGTACTCGGCCGGCGCCTGCTCCAGCGCCGCCGCGACCAGGCTGTACGGGTAGGAGACGGCGTAGATCGACATGACGAAGATCGCGCCGCCAAGAGTGAACACGTTCACCAGGGCGCCTTGGCCGCCCAGCGCGCGCCATGCCTGGTTGAGCCATCCGGCGTTGGGACTGGCCAGGATCGTCCAGGCCAAGGCGCCCAGGAACGATGGCGTCGCGAACCCGGCCAGGATCAATACGCGGATCAGCCCGCGCATCGGCATGTCCGTGCGCGCGGTCAGCCACGCCAGGATAGTCCCCGCCACGGTCGACACGGACGCGACGGAGACGGCGAGGATGAGGGAGTTGACGATCGCCCGCTGGCTCGCCCGCGAACTGAACACCTCGATGTAGTTCTGCAGCGTCAGCGTGCGATCGTCGTCCGACACGAAGCTGATCCAGAGCAGCCAGCCGAGCGGCAGCAGCACCATGACGAGCAGCGTCACTCCGGCTGCGGGCAGTATGGTCGCGCCGGCCAGGCGAGACAGGCGCAGCCTTGGCGCCGCAGTGCGCGGCAGCACGAGCGCGGAGCGGGTGATGGAGCCCGCCACGCTACGCCCCGAACGCGTCCTTCCACGCTCGTATCGCCCCGTTGGTCCCGGTGGTGAGGCGCTCCACGCTGCTCTTGTACGTCTTCATGGTCGCCAGCTCGAATCCGTTGGTCGACGGCACGTCGTCGCGCAGCGGGAAGCGGAACGTCTCGGTCAGAGCCTGGGAGTATGCCTTGGACTGCATGAAGTTCATGAACAGCTTGGCGGCGTTAGGATGCGGGGCGTTCCTCGGGATGCCGGTGTATCCGAAAGCCAGGACGGCGCCTTCCTCCGGCACGACGACGTCCACCGGGTCGCCCTGGTGCTTGAGCAGCGACGTGTTCTCGAGCAGGCCGACGCCGATCGAACGCTCGCCGGAGATGAGATCGGTCCCGGTCCCCAGGATGGACCGGCCGATCTTGGGGTCGGCGTCGGCTAGGGTGCGGAGCAGGTCGGGGCCATGCTGGTCCAGGATTGCGATGGTCCAGTTGACCATGTCGCCGGAGTAGACCGGGCTCCCGAGCGTCACCTTGCCGCGCCATTGGGGATCGACCAAGCCGGTCCACGCCTTGGGCGGCGCGCTCACCTGGTCGGTGCGGTAGTTGATCACCACCGTTTCCACCCCGTTGGCGCGGAACGTGTTGTCGGGGTCGACGTTGCGGAACGCCGGGTTCAGCGCCTCGGCCTCGACGACGGGCAACGGCAGCAGCGAGCCCTGCTTCTTCAGCAGCGGCCAGTGCCCGGCGTTGGACGTGCAGAACACGTCCACCTCGTTCACACCCGCCTGCAGGTTCTGCTGGATGCGGGTGTAGACGACCTCTCCGGTCGCCCAAATGTAATCCATGTCGATGCCAGGATATGCCGCGTTCCACGCCCTGCGCAGCGATTGGAGCGTCGGTTGGTCGTATGTGCCGCCCCACCAGACGAACTTGCCTTCCTTCTTCGCCGCAGCGTAGAGCGCCTCGTTGTCGGCACGTTGCTGCGCCGCCGCCCGCAAACTCACCGGCATCGCCAGGCCGGCGACCGCGCCAGCCAGCAGGCGGCGGCGCGAGACGGGCGGCAGGCCTGCGGCAAACGGGCTGGGCATCGCGGAACTCCCCTGCGTACGACCATGGCAGACCGGTCACCCGGCGCCACGCACCATCCGCACGATTCTTGTTAATCGATTACGCAAAGGGTATTCAGCCTTGCGGAGCGCTGTCAAGCGAGGTGGCGCGGGTGATTGACCGGAGCGCCGAGCGACACGGCAGTCGGCTGCGCAGCGTCTCGAAATGCGGTGCGTGACGTAAAGAAAACGGCAGGGGGAAACCAATAATGATCAGCCTGCGCAACCTTCAGAAGTCGTACGGCGCCGTCGTAGCGCTCAATGGCATCGACCTCGACGTGGGCGCTGGGGAGGTGATGGCGCTGCTCGGCCCTTCGGGCTGCGGCAAGAGCACCACGTTGCAGCTCGTCGCCGGGTTCACCGAGCCGTCCGCCGGCGAGATCGTGGTGGACGGCCGCGTGCTCTCCCGTCGCGGCATGGTCGTGCCGCCAGAGCGACGAGGCATGTCGCTGATCTTCCAAAGCTACGCGATCTGGCCGCACAAGACCGTGGCCGAGAACGTCGCTTTCGGGCTGCAGGTGCGCCGTTTGCCGAAGGCGGACATCACCAGCCGCGTCAAGGCGCAGCTGGCCACCGTTCGGCTGGATCACCTGGCGGACCGCTACCCGGGCGAGCTGTCGGGCGGGCAGCAGCAGCGCATCGCCCTGGCCCGCGCGCTTGCGGTGGACCCGGACATCCTGCTGCTTGACGAACCGCTCTCGAATCTCGATGCCCATTTGCGCGAGGAGATGCGCTTCGAGATCCGCCGCCTGCACGACACGACAGGCATAACGATGGTCTACGTCACCCACGACCAGACCGAGGCCATGGTCTGCGCTGATAGGATCGCCCTCATGAACAGCGGACATGTCGAGCAGGTCGGCACCGGGGTCGAGCTGTTCGAGCAGCCGCGGACCCGGTTCGCCGCCTCGTTCATCGCCAAGTCCAACCTGCTGCCGGGGCGGCTGGTGGAGACGGGGATAGTGGAGGCGGGCGGCGCCCACATCCAGGCGGCGGACGTGACCGGCGCGCGGCCGGGCGACGCGGTGTCGGTCAGCGTGCGGCCGCACCGCGTCGTCTTCGGCAAGCCCCCGGATGGCCCGGCGAGCCGGCTGCAGGGCCGCGTCGAGCGGGTGGCCTATCTGGGCGACTACACCGACCACGTCGTGGCGTTGGCGGACGGAACGCGCCTGCGCGCGAGCCTGCTGCCGGAGGTTCAGCGCGCCGTGGGAGAGTTGGTGGATGTGTTCCTGCCCGTGCGGGACTGCCGCGTGCTGGCGGAGTAGGCCAGCGTGGCGGGCCCGCCCGCATTGCCGGCGCACCGCGGCGCGACGCTGAAAGACGTCGCCGAGCGCGCGTCCGTGTCCACCGCCACCGCTTCGCACGTCATCAACGGCACGCGCAAGGTGAACCACGAGACGCGGGCGCGGGTCCAGGCCGCGATCGAGGCGCTTGGCTACTCGGGCCACAGCATCGCCAAGAGCCTGCGCAGCGGCCGTACGGGCATGATCGGCCTGTTGGTTTCCGACGTCGAGAACCCGCTATTCGCCATGCTCGCAGGCTTCGTCCAGCGCGCCGCGCGCGACCACGGGTTGCAGGTGATCTTCGGCAATAGCGAGGAGCACAGCGGCTACGAGCGCGAGATCATCGATGCCTTCAGCGCGCGCCGGGTGGACGGCATCGTCATCGCCCCGGTGTCGCAGGCCAACGCCGGCCATTTGGCGAGCCGGCGCATCCCCGTGGTCGTGGTCAACCGCCAGCTCACCGGGACGGAGCTGCCGCACGTCCGCGTCGACGACCCGCTCGGCGCGGCGTTGGGGTTCGAGCATCTGTGGGCGCTCGGTCACCGCCGCGTCGCCGTGCTGCACGGCGACCCGGGCTGGAGCACGACGACCGACCGGCTCAAGGGGGTGCGCGCAGTGCTGCGCCGCCACCGGGCCAAGCAGGACCCGGGGCTGCTGATGCCGGTCACCCGCACCGGACCGGAAGCCGAAGCGACGCTGGCGGACATGCTGCGGCGCGTGGATGGCCCCACCGCGGTGCTGGCGCTCAACAACTCGGCGACGCTCGCCGCCATCCGGGCGCTGAACAGCGCGTCGGTGCGCTGCCCGGAAGACGTCTCGGTCGTGGGTTATGGCGTGTCGAGCCCGTACTCGATCCCGATGTCCTCGCTTTCGATGGTGGAACAGCCGGTGAGCGCCATGGCGGCCGCTGCGGTGGATCTCCTGCGCGCGCAGCTGGCCGGTGGCGTCGTGGCCGCGCCTGCGGCGCTTCGACCGACCCTGACGCTAGGCCGGTCCTCCGCCGCCGTGCGCGCGATACACCTGGCTTGACGCTGCCCCCGCCGTCATGCGATCCATAATGTCAGCACGTAATCGATTGCGCGCGGTTCAGAGCGAGAAGGCTGGATAACGCCGGTAGACGGCGCGGGAAGGGAACGGGCATGGCGGGACCGCTCACGGGCATCAAGGTCGTCGACTTCAGCCACGCGCGCGCCGGGCCGCAGGCGACCATGATGCTTGGGGACATGGGCGCCGACGTCATCAAGATCGAGCGGCCGGGAGGCGAGATGGGCCGGCTCTGGGGCCCCTCCCACCAGGGCGAGCGGATCGACTTCCTCTCCGTGAATCGCAACAAGCGCGGCATCGTTCTGGACTTCGCCGACCCGGCGGATCTGGCGCTCGCCGCCGACCTGATCGGCGATGCCGACGTGCTGGTGCAGAACCTGCGCCCCGGTGTGATGGAGGGAATCGGCCTCGGGCCGACGCCGATCTGCGAGCGGCATCCCCGGCTCGTCTACTGCTCGATCAACGGCTACGGCGGACACGGGCCTCTGGCGCAGGAGCCGTCCTACGACAACGTCATTCAGGCCTTCGCCGGCTGGATGAGCGTCACCGGAACGGAGGCGTCCGGTCCGGTGCGCTCCGGCCTGCCGCTGGCGGACCTGCTGACCGGCGTGTTCGCCGCGCTCGGCATCGTCGCCGCCCTCAAGGAGCGGGACCAGTCCGGCCTGGGCCAACACGTGCAAGCCTCCCTGCTGCAGAGCCTGACCACCCTGCTCAGTTTCCACGGCTTGGAGTACCTGCTCACCGGCAAGGTGCCGGGCCTTGCCGGCAACCACCACCCGATCATGGCGCCTACCGGGTTGTTCATGGCCCAGGACGGCCAATTGGTCATCCAATGCTCCAGCCCCCGGGACTGGGAACGGCTGTGCCGCACCCTCGGCGCGCCGGACCTGATCGTGGACCCGCGGTTCGACAGCAATGAGACGCGGGTGGCCAATCGCCCGGCGCTCCACGAAGCGATCGAGCGGCGCCTGGCCACCCGCACGCGCGCCGAGTGGATCGATGCGTTCCGCGCGGCGAAGGTCGCGGCCGGCGCGGTGCAGACGGTGGCCGAGGCGCTCGACAGCGTGCAGGTGCGCGCCAACGGGTTCGTGACGGAGATGGCGCATCCGCGGCTGGGCGTCATCCCGGCGCTGGGCTTCCCGTTCGAGTTCGGCCGCACGCCCTGCGACATCCGCAGCGCCCCGCCGACGCTCGGCGAACATACGGACGAGGTGCGCCATGCCCGACGGTTCTGAGCCGCCGCCCGTCACGGCAACGGTGGAGGACGGCATCGCAACGGTCACGATCGATCGCCGCAGCGTGGTCAACGCGCTCGACGAGGACGTGCTGAACGCGATAGAGGCGGCGTTCCGGCGCCTGGACGAGGATGCGACGGTGCGCGTCGCCATCCTGCGCGGCGCCGGGGAGCGGGCCTTCGCCTCCGGCATGGACCTCAAGGTTCTACGCAGTTTCACTCCGGCGGACGCGCAGCATCACTTCGACCACCTAAACCGCGTGCTGTGCACCATCGAGGGCGTGCGTTTCCCCGTATTGGCGATGATCTTCGGCTACGCGGTCGGCGGCGGTTGCGAGCTGGCGGCGGCGTGCGACCTGCGCATCGCCGGCAGCAGCGCGCGCGTCGGCGTGCCGATCGGCCGCTTCGGCCACTGCGCCGACCGCGAGAACATCCGCCGCCTGCTGCGACTGGTGTCGCCCGCCCATGTGCGCGCCATGATCATGACCGACACGCTGTTCGACGCCTCGGAGGCTAAGCAGATGGGCTTCTTCAACTGGGTTGTGCCGGACGCGCACCTCGTTGCTTTCACGCGGTCGATGGCCCTCGGCATCAGCAAGAAGTCGCCGCTTGGCCTGGCGACATTCAAGCGCGCGCTGGCCGAAGTGCTCGACGGTTCGGTCGCGACCGCCGGCGATCCGGAGCAGGACGTGATCACCAGGCTTTGGCGCACCCAGGACTTCCAGGAGGGCGTGAGCGCGTTCTTCGACCGGCGCACGCCGCGCTTCGAGGGTCGCTAGCATGCCGGGCGAGCAGGTGGATTGGGCCGAGGCGGCGCAGGCGGTCGAATCACGGGCGCTCGCGACGGCCGCGAGCTTGACCGCCGGGTTCCCGCACTGGGCGGACGTGCGGACCGGCGCCTGGACCACCACGCCGGACGGCGACTGGACCGGCGGCGCCTTTCCCGGGCAACTCTGGCTGGCGCATCACGCGCGCGGCGACCGGCCGTCGGGCGCGCTGGCGCGGCAGTGGTCGCAACGCCTCCGGCCACGCGCCGCGCTGCGCACCGCGTTCAAGGGCTTCGGCTTCTACTACGGCGCAGCGCTCGGCGACATTCTGGCCGCGGATGCCGAGGCGGGCGAGCTCGCGATGCAGGCGGCCCGCTCGCTGCTGTCCCTGTTCGACCCGGCGCTCGGCCTGATCCCGCTCGGCCCCGATGCGGAGGAAGCGTCGGACGTCGGGGGCGCCTTCAGCAGCATCGACTCGCTGCAGGCCACGCCGTTGCTGCAATGGGCCGCGCGACGCACCGGGGAGGCGGAATTCGCCGAGTGCGCGGCGCGCCACACCACGCGCGTGCTCGACATCCACTGCCGCGCCGACGGCTCCATCATCCAGTCGAGCGAGCTGGGGGCCGATGGCGCGGTGCGGCGGCAGTTCACCCATAAGGGCGTCAGCGACGACAGCATCTGGGGGCGCGCGCAGGGCTGGGGCGTGCTCTACGCCACCATGGCCTACGCGCGGGAGCGTGACCCGCGCTGGCTGGCCCATGCGATGCGTTCGGCCGATTGGTGGCTGGCCAACGTGCCGCCGGGCATGGTGTCGTATTGGGACTTCGATGACCCGGCGATTCCCGACACGGAATACGACACCGCCGCCACGGCCATCGTCGCGAATGCGTTGCTGAAGCTCGGCGCGGTGGCGCCGGAGGCCGACCGGGTGCGCTATCACGATGCGGGGGTGCGGAGCGTGGCCGCCTTGGTGCGCCGGCATCTCACCCCTGTCGGCCCCGATGACACGCGGCCGGCAGGGATGCTGGTGGATGGCTGCTTCACCAAGCGACCAGGCTCCCGCAGCAGCGACTCCGTGACGCGGGCGGAACTGGTGTTCGGCACCTATTTCCTGCTGGAGTCGCTGGAGATCCTGC